>JAJTBM010000170.1 GCA_021286885.1 Rhodocyclales bacterium | reverse complement strand
ACCCGGATCGGGTAGGCGGCGTGGGCGAGGGGCAGCATCAGCAGCAGGCCGATGCAGAACAGGCGGTGGAGTACAGCGTGGCAACAAGGCAGCATGAAGGTGTTTCGGCAAAGAGGGGGCGGTACTGAAGGCGTGCTCCCGTTCCCTGTCAAAAAATGAGATGTATTCCGGGTGTGAGACACTACCCGAGTCTTGACCCTAGGGAAATCCCCGATGCCCGGGAGAGCCCGGCCCTTGCACGATGGGCGCCAAATGCCAAAAACTGATACATCCGTAGCGCCTGCCCCCGTGGTTTCCCGTGTTCGTTCCGCCTGGTACTGGATCGTGCCCTATGGGGCCGTGCTCCTGTTCGCCTTCACCATGCTCACCCTGGCTTGGGTGCTCCAGCGCCAGGATGCCGAAGCCCAGCGCAATGCCCTGGCCCGGGATGTGCAATGGGCCGAGCAGACCATGCGCCTGCACATGCAGGGCACCGAAGAGTTCCTCGCCCAGCTGGCCCGGGAAATGGCGGGCGGCGACCTGGATCGGGACGCCTTCCAGATCCGCGCCAGCCAGCACATCGCCAACAACCCCGAACTGATCAATGTGGCCTGGGTGGCCGCTGATCAGCGGGTGCACTGGACGGCCCCGTTTGACACCACCGACTGGCTGGTGGGCGACCCGCTGTCGGGCGTTCAGGCGGTGGTGCTCGCCCGGGCCCGCAGCCAGGGGCGCCCGGTGTATGGAGAGGCCTATGTGAATGGGCGGGCGACCCCGGTGCTGGAGGTGTATGTGCCCATCCAGCAAGGGCGCAGCACCATCGGTGCGATGGTGGCGGTGTATTCCCTCGACCGGATGATGACCCATCTGGTCCCCACCTGGTTTGCCGAAAAATATCGGCTCACCTTCACCCAGCCCCGGGGCGAGGTGCTGGCCATCAATTCGGCGGTCAACACGGTGGACGAGAACCTGAGCCATGCGGTGCAGCTGGAGCCCCCCGGCAACGGGCTGCGTCTGGTGGCCACCGCCTACCAGACCGAGAGCCCGCTGATGCGCCTCCTGCCCTTGGCGCTGATCGCGGGGCTGTCCCTGTTTGTGCTGTGGAGCTTGTGGCTGGTGCGCGCCCACATGCAGCGCCGGGTGCGGGTGGAGCGGGAGCGGGATCAGCTTTTCAACCTGTCGCTGGACATGCTCGCCATTCTGAGCCTGGATGGGGTGTTCCGCCGCTGCAACCCGGCCTTTGAGCGCATTCTGGGCTATCCGCCCGAAGAACTGCCGGGCCGGCCCATCGTGGATTTTCTCCACCCCGAAGACGTGGCCGCCACCATCGACGAGCTGCGCGGCCTCGCCTCCGGCGCCCCGGCCACCTTTGAAACCCGCTGCCTGTGCGCTGACGGGAGCTACAAATGGCTGGTCTGGAGCGTGAACTCGGTGCGCGAAGAGAAGCTCATGTACGCGGTGGCCCACGACATCACCGGGCGCAAATCCGCCGAAGAGGCCCTGCGCGCCGAGTACGCCTTCCGCAAGTCGATGGAAGAATCCCTCATCACCGGGCTGCGCGCCATTGATCTCACCGGGCGTATCACCTACGTCAACCCCGCCTTCTGCAGCATGACCGGCTGGAGCCAGGAAGAGCTGGTGGGCAGCCAGGCACCTTTCCCCTACTGGCCCCGGGACAACCGGGAGGCCCTGCAGCAGACCCTGGCCCTCACCCTGGCGGGCAATGCGCCGTCCACCGGCTTCGAGAAGCGCATCCGGCGCAAGAACGGGGAGCGCATGGACGCCCGTTTCTACATCTCCCCCCTGATCGACGCCGCCGGGCGCCAGACTGGCTGGATGGCCTCCGTCACCGACATCACCGAGCCCAAGCGCATCCGCGCCCAGCTCCAGGTGGCCCATGAGCGGTTTGTGGTGGTGCTGGACGGGCTGGATGCGGCGGTGTACGTGGCCGATGCGGCGAGCGATGAAATCCTGTTCGCCAACCGGGCCTTCAAGAGCATTTACGGCTTTGATGCGGTGGGCCGCCGGGTGGGCGAGTTTGGCTTGCCCACGCCGCCCAATACCCTGTGGTACGACGTGGACCCGCGCCGCCTGAGCCCCGACGATGTGCCCCGGGAGCTGTACGACGGCGAGCTGCGCAACGACCATTCGGAGCGCTGGTATCACATCCGCGAGCGGGCCATCCGCTGGGTGGACGGACGCGTGGTGCGCATGGCGATTGCCACCGACGTGACCGACCGCAAGCGCGTCGATGAAGAAAACCGTGCCCAGCAGGAGCGCCTGCAACGCACCTCCCGGCTCATCACCATGGGCGAAATGGCCTCCACCCTGGCCCACGAGCTCAATCAGCCCCTGGGCGCCATTGCCAACTACGCCATGGGCTGCGTGAACCGGCTCAAATCCGGCGAATACCGCACCGAAGACATCCTGGGCGCCATGCAAAAGGCCAGCGCCCAGGCCGAACGGGCCGGCAAGATCATCCGGCGGGTGCGGGAGTTCGTCAAAAAGAGCGAGCCGCGCCGCCACCCGGTGAGCCTGGCCGAGGTGGTGGAAGACGCGGTGGGCTTCATGGAGGTGGACGTGCGCCGCCTCGGGGCCCGGGTCGAAGTCCAGGTGCCCCTGGATCTGCCCCCGGTGTTTGCCGACGGGGTGATGATCGAACAGGTGGTGCTCAACCTGGTCAAGAACGGGATCGAAGCCATGGGCGACGCCCCCGCCGAAGCCCGGGTATTGCTGGTGGAAGCCGGCCTCAACCCGGAAGGGCAGGTGCAGGTTTCCGTCACCGACCGGGGCCACGGCCTGTCGGAAGACGCCCGGGCCAAACTGTTTTCGCCGTTCTACACCACCAAATCCGAAGGGATGGGGATGGGCCTCAACATCTGCCGGTCCATCATCGAATTTCACGAGGGGCGCTTGTGGGTGGACCCCAATCCCGCTGGCGGATGTATCTTCCGCTTCACCCTGCCCCTGGAGAACCTGAATGAATCCTCAAGTGCTGACAGCGATGCCTGAACAAATCATCTACCTCGTCGATGACGACGAAGCCCTGCGGGACTCCCTGATCTGGCTGCTGGAATCCCAGGGTTTCAAAGTAAAGGGCTACCCTTCGGCGGAAGCCTTCCTGCCCGAGATTCGTCCCGACATGACCGGCTGTCTGCTGCTGGACGTGCGCATGCCCGGTGGCATGAGCGGCCTGGAGCTCCATGATCGGCTGCGCGCCAGCTTCTGCACCCTGCCGGTGATCTTCATCACCGGCCACGGCGATGTGCCCATGGCGGTGAGTGCGCTCAAGAAAGGCGCCGTGGATTTCATCGAAAAGCCCTTCAACGACGAAGCCCTGCTGCGCCAGGTGCGCCAGTGCCTCGCCCAGGAAGAAGAGAACCGCGCCCGCCGCCGCCAGGATGCCGAAGTGTCCCGCCGCCTGGGCCAGCTCACCCAGCGGGAGCGCGAAGTGCTCGATCTCATCATCCTGGGCAAGCTCAACAAGCAGATCGCCGACGTGCTCGGCATCAGCATCAAGACGGTGGAAGTGCACCGGGCCCGGGTCATGGAAAAAATGGGTGCCCAATCCCTGGCCGAGCTGGTCCAGAGCGTGATGGCCATTGAAGGCGTGAACCGGGGCTGAGGCGGGCATGGCCGGCGAAATTGTCTGCACCCGCAATCCGGTCTAAAGCCGTGGTAAACTCTCAGGTTTTTCTTGAGGGGCGGTAACCATGACGGCTCGGATTATTGATGGGAACGCGCTGTCCGCGAAGCTGCGCGGGGAACTGGCTGCACAGGCAGCTGAGCTCACGGTCCAGGGCGAACAACCCTGCCTGGCGGTGATTCTGGTGGGCAGCGACCCGGCTTCGGCAGTGTACGTGCGCAACAAGGTGGCGGGCTGCGAGAAGGCCGGCATCAAGTCCCTCAAGTTCGAATACGGTGCCGACGCCGAGCCCGCCGAAGTGCTGGCCAAGATCGCCGAACTCAACGCCGACGCCGGCGTGCACGGCATCCTGGTGCAACTGCCCCTGCCCAAGCACTTTGACGAGAAGGCCGTCCTTGAAGCCATCTCCGTTGAGAAGGATGTGGACGGTTTCCACGCCGAGAACGTGGGCCGCCTGTCCCAGGGCCAGGAAGCCTTCGTGCCCTGCACCCCCAACGGCGTGATGGAAATGTTCAAGAGCGAAGGCATCAGCCTGCGCGGTGCCGAAGCCGTGGTGATTGGCCGCTCCAACATCGTGGGCAAGCCCATGGCCATGCTGCTGACCGCCGCTGGCGCCACCGTCACCGTGTGCCACTCCGCCACCCGCGACCTGAACTTCCACACCCGCCGCGCCGACATCCTGGTGGCCGCCATTGGCAAGCCCAAGTTTGTCACCGGCGACATGGTCAAGCCCGGCGCCGTGGTGATCGACGTGGGCATCAACCGCCTCCCCGACGGCAAGCTGTGCGGCGACGTGGATTTCGAATCCGCCAAGGATGTGGCCGGCGCCATCACCCCCGTTCCCGGCGGTGTGGGCCCCATGACCATCACCATGCTGCTCGCCAACACTGTTGAATCCGCCCGCCGCGCCCTGCGCCGCAAGGGCTGAAGCAGGGCAGGGGGCCGCGTGGCCCCCGTCCGCTGCGACCTCCTACCCGAGAAAACCCAACCATGAACACTCCCTCCGCCTCCGCCCCTGCTGAAGCCCCCGTGATCGGCATCGTGATGGGCTCCAACTCCGACTGGCCCACCATGCAGGCGGCCGCCCGGGTGCTGAAGGAATTTGGCGTGCCCTTTGAGGCCCGCGTGGTGTCCGCCCACCGGACCCCGGACCTGATGTTTGAATACGCCGAACAGGCCCAGGAGCGCGGCCTGCGCGCCATCATCGCCGGTGCCGGGGGCGCAGCCCACCTGCCGGGCATGATCGCCGCCAAGACCACCGTGCCGGTGCTGGGTGTTCCGGTCCAGTCCAAGGCCCTCTCCGGCAAGGATTCCCTGCTCTCCATCGTCCAGATGCCCAAGGGCATCCCGGTGGCCACCTTCGCCATTGGCGAAGCCGGTGCCGCCAATGCAGGCCTGTTCGCCGTGGCCCTGCTGGCCTCCACCGATGCCGCCCTGGCCGAACGCCTGGAAGCCTTCCGCGCCAGCCAGACCGCCAGCGTGCTGGCCATGACCCTCGACCCGATCTGATCCCAGGTCAGACCTCCTACCTTTTTCGAGCGCAGAATGACCGCGATGATCCTCCCGCCCGCCACCCTCGGCATGCTTGGCGGCGGCCAGCTGGGCCGCTTCTTTGTCGCAGCCGCCCATGAGATGGGCTACAAGGTCTGGGTGCTAGACCCGGACCCCAACAGCCCCGCCGGCCTGATCGCCGACCGCCACCTCAACGTGGGCTACGAAGACCAGGCCGCCCTCGACGAGATGGCCCGGGCCTGTGCAGCGGTCAGCACCGAGTTCGAGAACGTCCCCGCCGCCACCCTGGAATACCTGGCCAAGTCTGTGCCGGTGCGCCCCGGTGCCGCAGCGGTGGCCGTCTGCCAGAACCGCATCGCAGAAAAGTCTTTCCTGCGCGACAACGGTCTGCCCCACGGCGCCTTTGCGGTGATCCTGGCCGAGGCCGACATCGCCGCCGCTGATCCCGCCCTGTTCCCCGCCATCCTTAAGGTCGCCCGCTTCGGCTACGACGGCAAGGGCCAGGCCCGGGTCAAGAGCGCCGCCGAAGCCCTCGACGCCTTCCGCGCCTTCAAGGGCGAAGCCTGCGTGCTCGAAGCCATGCTGCCCCTCGACTGCGAGGTCTCGGTGGTGCTGGCCCGCAGCGCAAGCGGCGAAGTGGTGCCTTTCCCCACCGTCGAGAACCAGCACAGCCGGGGCATTCTGGACGTATCCATCGCCCCCGCCTGGGTTAATCCCCAGCTTGCTGCCCAGGCCCAGGCCTGCGCCGCCACCATCGCCGAGAAGCTCGGTTTTGTGGGCACCCTGGCGGTGGAGTTTTTCGTCACCAACGGCCAGCTGGTGGTGAATGAAATGGCCCCGCGCCCCCACAACAGCGGCCACCACACCATCGACGCCTGCGTGACCAGCCAGTACGAGCAGCAGGTGCGCGCCCTGTGCGGCCTGCCCCTGGGCGACGCCACCCAGCACAGCCCCTCGGTGATGGTCAATCTGCTGGGCGAGCTGTGGTTTGAGAACGGCGACCCCGCCGGCACCTACCGGGAGCCCGATTGGGCCCTGCTGTACGCCGTCCCCGGCCTGCGTCTGCACCTCTACGGCAAGCATGAGGCTCGCCACGGGCGCAAGATGGGGCACTTCACCGTGATCGGCAACGGCCCCAAGGAAGTCCTCGCCCGCGCCCTCGGTGCCCGCCGGGATATTGGCGTACGCGACGAAGACTGATCGCCGTACGCATACGCAACACGCAATAGCTCACAGGACAGCCGGCATGGGCGAGATTCAACGCGCCGTTCAACTTCTGCAGCAGGGCGAACTGGTCGCCCTGCCCACCGAAACGGTGTATGGCCTCGGCGCCCACGCCCGCAATCCGGCGGCCCTGGCCAAGATCTTTGCCGCCAAGGGCCGCCCGTCGGATCACCCCCTCGTCGTCCATCTGGCCGACCCGGCCCAACTGGA
>JAJTBM010000169.1 GCA_021286885.1 Rhodocyclales bacterium | reverse complement strand
CCAGGGCGGAGTGGTAAGGCAGAATGATGGGGCAGCCAGAGCTGATCTTGAGGCGCTCGCGCACCTTGATGCCGCCCGCTTCCAGACCACGCACTTCGCTCAGCAGGTGATGGATGTCGAGCACCACGCCGTTGCCGATGTAGCAGGCCACGCCGTCACGCACGATGCCGGAGGGCACCAGGTTCAGCTTGTATTCCTTGTCGCCCACCACCAGGGTGTGCCCCGCATTGTGGCCCCCCTGGAAGCGAACCACGCCCTGGGCCTGATCGGTCAGCCAGTCAACGATCTTGCCCTTGCCCTCGTCACCCCACTGGGTGCCGACCACGACTACGTTCTTTGCCATTTTTCCTTACTCTCCCTGAAGCGGCTCCAGCAACCAGGTGCCGCTCCGCAAAACCAGTTGCCGGTCACAGCCGGCCTCACGCCACGTGCCAGCATGGCCGGGCAGTTCAACGATCACCACTTCGCCTGCGGCGCGCAGCCGGGCGATTTCTTCCCGAGCGCCAGCGGCCTGGTCGGCGGGGACCAGAATCGCGCCGGGCAACACGGGGTCGGCCGCCTGGGCGGCCAGTTCACGCAGATCCAGACTGAAGCCGGTGGCCGGACGGGCGCGGCCAAAGGCACGGCCCACGCTGTCATAACGGCCACCCAGGGCCAGGGCCACCGGAGAATTGCCGCCATAGGCCGCGAACACCACGCCGCTGTGGTAGTGATAACCACGCAGATCTGCCAGATCAAAGCTGATGGGCAGACCTGCCAGCTGACAGGACAGGGTTTCCAGCTCGTCCAGGGCGCCCAGCACTTCGGCATCCTGGGGCAGCACCTGCCGGGCCCGGGCCAGCACCTCGACACCCCCGTACAGGGTGGGCAGGGCCAGCAACGCGGGGCGCAGGGCTTCGGGCAGATCCACCACCAGCTCGCGCAGGGACGGCACGTCCTTGGCCTGGAGGCAGTCGAACAGGGTTTCCTCCTGCACCTTATCAAGCCCACCCAAGCGCACCAGGGCGCTAAACAGGCCCACATGGCTCAGATCCACCCGGGAAGCCTGGATGCCCGCCAGTTGCAGGCTGTCGGCCAGCAGGCGGATCACTTCGGCATCGGCTTCCAGCCCGGCATGACCATACAGCTCGGCGCCCAGTTGCAGGGGCTCCCGGGATGCGGTCAGGTTGGCCGGCAGGGCATGGGCCACGCTACCGCAGTAGCACAGCCGGGCCACGCCCTTGCGGTTAAGCAGGTGAGCGTCGATGCGGGCGACCTGGGGGGTGATGTCGGCCCGCACCCCGAGGGTGCGACCGGACAGCTGATCCACCAGCTTGAAGGTCTTGAGGTTCAGATCCTGACCGGCGCCGGTCAGCAGGGAGTCCAGGTACTCGACCAGCGGCGGGGCTACCAGCTGGTAGCCGTGCACGCGGAACGCATCGAGCAGGCGGCGGCGCAAGTCTTCGAGCTTGGCGGCCTCCGGCGGCAGGGCGTCCTGGATGTTTTCGGGTAGAACCCAACGCAACATGGGCAAAGTGCCTCAGGAAAAAACAATCAGTAAAAGCAGGCCGAGCACCATGGAGCCCAGCCCAATGAAACGGATCTGCCCGTCCGCCAGGCGGATCAGGCGCGCAAAGGTTTCACGCCATGCGGCCGGTGCGGCGAAGGGAAACAAACCTTCGAGCACCAGCATCAGCGCAAACGCCAGCAGCAGGGACTTGCCCATTACTTGGCCGGTTTGGCCTTGGCGTCAGCCGCCGGCGCAGGAGCGCCACGGCCACCCGCACTGCGGAAATACTTGAAGAAGTCGGAGGACGGGTCAAGCACCAGCACATCGGTCTTGTGCTTGAAGCTGTTCCGGTAGGCGTCCATGCTCCGGTAGAAGGCGTAGAACTCCGGGTTCTGACCAAAAGCCTGGGCATAGATGGCAGAGGCCTGGGCATCACCCTCCCCCTTGGTCTTCTGGGCTTCCCGGTAGGCTTCGGCGACGATCACTTCGCGCTGACGGTCGGCATCGGCCTTGATCTTTTCGGCTTCGGCACCGCCCTCGGAGCGCAGCTCGTTGGCCACCCGCTTACGCTCGGCCTCCATGCGGCGATACACCGACTCGGACACTTCGGACGGCAGATCGACCCGCTTGAGGCGCACATCGACAATCTGGATGCCGATCTTGCGGGCGTCCAGGTCGGCCTTGACGCGCATGTCGTCCATGATCTTGTCGCGCTCGCCCGAAACCACATCGTGCACGGTGCGCTTGCCAAACTCTTCGCGCAGGCCGGCATTCACGGTCTGGAGCAGACGGGTGCGGGCCCGGTCTTCATCACCACCCACCGACACATAGAACAGGGTGGGATCCACAATCCGCCATTTGACGAAAAGATCCACCAGCACGTTCTTTTTCTCGGAGGTGATGAAGCGCTCCGGCTCGTTGGTGTCGAGGGTCAGGATGCGCTTATCAAAAAAGCGGACGTTCTGGATCAGCGGCAGCTTGACGTGCAGGCCGGGTTCGGAGATCTGCTCCTTGACCTCACCGAGCTGGAACACGAGCGCAAATTTGCGCTGATCCACGGTGAACAGGGACATGGAAAGCACGGCAAAGGTCAGCAGCGCGCCGCCGACCAGGAGGGGCATGCGATCACGCATCAGCGGTCTCCCCTATCACGGTTGCGCAGGGAATCCCGGGTCCGCACCTCGCCGGAGAGGGCGTCAGGACGCGGCGGTACCGGGCTCTGGAAATCGGCAGCAGCACCCCGGGCAGGTGCCTGGGCGGGGGTTTCAGCCGCCGCCTGGGGAGTCGCCGAAGGCGCCCCGTTGGCCGGAGCCGACATCTGCACCAGCTTGTCCAGGGGCAGATAGAGCAGATTGCCGCTGCCCTTGGTATCGGTCACAACCTTGCTGGTGTTGGCAAAAATCTGCTGCATGGTGTCGAGGTAGATCCGCTGGCGGGTGACCTCGGGGGCCTTGGCGTACTCCACATACACCTGCTTGAAGCGGGCCGCATCCCCTTCAGCCTGGGCCACTACCCGGCTCTTGTAGGCGCTGGCTTCTTCGAGCAGGCGGGAGGCAGTACCCCGGGCCCGAGGAATCACGTCATTGGCGTAGGCCTGGCCTTCGTTCTTCTGACGCTCACGATCCTGACCCGCCTTGACTGCATCATCAAACGCAGCCTGCACCTGCTCGGGCGGCTGGGCGTTCTGCATGGTGACCTTGCTGATCTGGATACCCGTGGCGTAGCGATCCAGGATGTCCTGGGTCAGCTTCTGGGCGTTGGCCGCAACCTGTTCGCGCCCTTCGTAGAGCACGAAGTCCATCTTGCTCTTGCCGACGATCTCGCGCACGGCGGTTTCAGCCGCCTGGACCACGGAATCATCCGCATCCCGGTTGTTGAACAGGTATTGCTGGGGATCTTTGAGGATGTACTGAACCGCAAACTGAATGTTCACGATGTTTTCGTCGTCGGTCAGCATCAGGGACTCTTTGAGCACCTTGTTGCGCTCGGAGCCCCGGTAGCCGATCTCAACGGTGCGCACCCCGGTCAGATCCACCAGCCGGTGGCTCTGGACGGGATACGGCAGACGCCAGCGCAGACCCGGCTCAGTGGTTTCCACATAGCGGCCAAACTGGAGCACTACGCCCCGCTGGCTGGCATCTACAATGTAAAAACCACTGGCAAGCCATAGGGCAGCACCAAAAGCCGCCACCAGCCCCAAGCCACCACCAATCTGCCGGAAGCTGGGCGGGCCACTTTCCCGGTTGTCACCGGGACCATTGCCAGCGCCACCATTGCCGCCGCTACCATTGCCCTTGCCAAGCACGCTGCTCAGACGACGATTGAAGTCGCGCCACAGCTCCTCCAGGTCGGGGGGCCCCTGGTTGTCATCGCTGCCACGCTTATCGTCGCCGCGATTACCCCACTTGGGATCGTTTAGGGACATGAAAA
The DNA here is from genome assembly GCA_021286885.1 of Rhodocyclales bacterium. GTDB lineage: Bacteria > Pseudomonadota > Gammaproteobacteria > Burkholderiales > Rhodocyclaceae > Zoogloea. The sequence continues at coordinate 2,671 of JAJTBM010000169.1, read as the reverse complement.
TGCCTGTGATCACATTCAGTTAGCAGTTACGGAAGCCGGGCAGACGGGTTCTGATCGAAGATCAGAAATCGTCGCTCGGCGGTACGGACGCAGCCTTGATGGCGGCCAGATGGTCAAGGGCGATGTCGGTCAGGGTCTGGCGCAGCAGATCCAGGCCTTCGCCTGTCCGGGCGCTCAGCAAAATCTTTGTGATCTTACCACAAGCGTCCCGCTGGACTTCCGGCTCGGCCTGAGTCGCGTCGATCTTGTTCCAGATCTGGATCTGGGGCAGATGGGCCGCGCCAATTTCTTCAAGCACACCATTGACCGCATGGATCTGGCCCTCCCGGTCATCACTGGACGAATCCACCACATGCAGCAACACGTCTGCCGAGATGGTTTCTTCCAGCGTGGCATGGAAAGCCGCCACCAGCGCGTGGGGCAGGTCCCTGATGAATCCGACCGTATCCGATAGAACAATGTTCCCGGCCTCGCCCAAATACAGGCGGCGGGAGGTGGTGTCGAGGGTGGCGAAAAGCTGGTCTGCCGCGTAGGCGCCCGCCTTGGTGAGGGCATTGAACAAGGTGGACTTGCCCGCGTTGGTGTAGCCCACCAAAGACACGCTCAGCACATCACGCCGCTCCCGGGCCCGGCGTCGCACGCCGCGCTGGCGCTCCAGCTGACGCAGCTTGGATTTGAGGAGCTTGACCCGTTCACCCAGCAGACGGCGGTCGGTTTCCAGCTGCTTTTCACCGGGGCCACGCAGGCCGATACCGCCTTTCTGGCGTTCCAAGTGAGTCCAGCCCCGAACCAGACGGGTGGCCAGGTGTTCCAGCTGGGCCAGTTCGACCTGGAGCTTACCCTCGTGGCTCTTGGCACGCAGGGCGAAAATATCGAGGATCAGGGCGGAGCGATCCACCACCCGGCAGCTCAGGCGACGTTCGAGGTTGCGCTGCTGGGCCGGACTGATGTCGTGGTTGAAGATCACCAGGTCGGCTTCATTCAGGCGCACCGCCATGCCGATCTCGTCCGCCTTGCCGGAACCGACAAAGTGGGCAGGATCGGGAGCCTGACGCTTGGCCTGGATGATGCCCACCACTTCGGCGCCAGCCGATTCGGCGAGCAGGCGAATTTCGGCCAGGCGTTCATCAATGACACCTTGGCCGAAATCGATCTGAACAAGAATTGCGCGGGTTCCCGCAGCGGGTCTGTCAAACATGCGGGAAGCCCGGACAAGAAAGGCCCATCAAGGGCCGGAAGAAGGACAGAACTCGCAAACTCAGCCTGCGGCCTCGTTCTGTTCCTGCTGAATATTGACGGGGCGGGCGGGCACGACGGTGGAGATGGCGTGCTTGTAGACCATCTGGGTGACGGTGTTCTTCAGCAGCACGACGTACTGGTCGAAGGATTCCACCTGGCCTTGCAGCTTGATGCCGTTCACCAGATAGATGGAGACCGGCACGTGTTCACGGCGCAAAGCGTTCAGAAACGGATCTTGCAGGAGTTGCCCCTTATTGCTCATGGTTTGAACCTCTTGGTTTTAGTTTGAAATAATTATAGAGCCTTTTGCTGCACCGCCGCAGGCACGGCGGTTCGGGCACTTGTGGTGTGGCTTATCAGGCGTCCCGTTCAGCAAACGGATTGTGGGTCGACTTGAACTGGATGCGCAAGGGCGTTCCTTCCAGATGGAAAGCTTCCTGGAAGCAGCGCTCCAGGTAACGCACATACGAGGGCTGGATATGGTCGAGGGATGCCCCGTGGATCACGATCACCGGCGGATTCATGCCGCCTTGGTGAGCGTAACGCATCTTGGGACGGAAGCCCCCGTGGCGCGGCGGCTGCTGGCGCATCACGGCATCCATCAGGAGGCGGGTCAGCTTGGGGGTGGCCAGCTTGGTCATGGCGGCGGCGTAGGCGCCATCCACGGCCTTCAGCATGGGAACAACCCCCTGCCCGCGTAGGGCCGAAACGTACAGGAAGCGCGCCACACCCAGGAAGGGCAGCTTGCGGGCGATCTCGCCCTTGATGCGCTGACGGCGGTAATCATCCACCGCATCCCACTTGTTCACGATCACCACCAGGGCGCGGCCCGCTTCGAGCACGAAGCCGGCGATGTGGGCGTCCTGATCAGAGATGTCCTGGCTGGCGTCCAGCACCAGTACCGCCACGTTACATTGCTCGACGGCCTGGAGGGTCTTGATGACCGAGAATTTCTCGACCGCTTCAAACACCTTGCCACGCTTGCGCAGGCCGGCGGTGTCGATCAGGGTGTAGTGCTTGCCGTTGCGGTCGAAGGGGATCTCGATGGCATCCCGGGTGGTGCCCGGCATGTCGAAGGCGATCACCCGCTCTTCGCCCAGCAGGGTATTCACCAGGGTGGACTTGCCCACATTCGGACGCCCCACGATGGCAACGCGGGGGCCCTTGGGGGCCGGCTCGTCGTCGGAGGGGTCGATGGGGAAGTCTTCGAGCACCAGCTCCATCAGGGCGTTGATGCTGTCACCGTGGGCTGCCGAGACGCACAGGGGCTCACCCAGACCGAGGGCGTGGAACTCCGCCGCAATCATGGGCTTGTTCATCCCTTCGGCCTTGTTCACCACCAGGTAGCAGGGACGACCCACCCGCCGCAGGCGGCTGGCGATCTGTTCGTCGTGGGGGGTGAGGCCGCTACGGGCATCCACCATGAACAGCA
>JAJTBM010000168.1 GCA_021286885.1 Rhodocyclales bacterium | reverse complement strand
TCTCGACGAAACCCACCAGTTTCCCGAGTTGCATCGGATGGTGGTGTTCGACCGGGCCCTGGGCCACATGCTGCGCCACCTGCCCGGGCGCAAGATCGTGTTCTCCAACGGCCCCCAGGCCTATGCCCGGGCGGTGCTCCAGGTGATGGGGGTGGCGCGCCACTTTGACGACGTGTGGGGGGTGGAGCAGATGCGCTTCCATCCCAAACCCCTCGCACGGGGTTTTCGCCACCTGCTGCACGCCCATCGGCTCCACCCGGCCCGCTGCATCCTGGTGGAAGACAGCGCTGAAAACCTGCGTACCGCCAAACGCCTGGGCATGCAAACCGTCTGGATCAGCACGAGCCCGCGCCAGCCTGCTTGGGTGGATTACCGGCTGCGCTCGGTGTTACAACTGGCACGGCATGGGGTCCGAAGCCACGCTTCGCGCTAGAATGGCGGATTCCGCCATACTTGACGCGTGATTCCATGTCCCTCGCCCAGACAGAAAACCTCAACGGAGCGGCCTTTGACCGCATGCCTTCCCCGGCTGAAATCGCAGCCCGGGTGCCCCTCACCGATGCCGCCCGCCAGTCGGTGCTGAACGGTCGCCAGACCCTCCAGGCCATTCTGGACCGCCAAGATCCGCGCATTTTTGTGGTCGTGGGCCCCTGCTCCATCCACGATCCAGTGGCCGGCCTCGACTACGCCCGGCGCCTCAAGGTGCTGGCTGACGAAGTCTCCGACACCCTGGTGCTGGTGATGCGGGTGTATTTCGAGAAGCCCCGTACCTCCACCGGCTGGAAGGGCTACATCAACGATCCGTACATGAACGATTCGTTCCGGATCGACGAAGGCATGGAAAAAGCCCGCCAGTTCCTGCTGGACGTGAACAACTTGGGCCTGCCCGCCGGTACCGAAGCCCTGGACCCCATCGCCCCCCAGTACTACGGCGACCTGATCAGCTGGACGGCCATCGGCGCCCGTACCTCCGAATCCCAGACCCACCGGGAAATGGCCTCCGGCCTGTCTACCCCGGTCGGCTTCAAGAACGGCACTGACGGTTCCCTGGATGCCGCCGTGAACGGCATTCTGTCCGCCTCCCACACCCACAGCTTCCTCGGGATCAACGATGAGGGCCAGTCCTCCATCATCCGTACCCGGGGCAATGGCTATGGCCACGTGGTGCTGCGCGGTGGCGGTGGCCGGCCCAACTACGACACGGTATCGGTCGCACTCACCGAGAAGGCGTTGGCCAAGGCCAAGCTGCCCACCAACATCGTGGTGGATTGCTCCCATGCCAACTCCTGGAAGAACCCGGATTACCAGCCCCTGGTGATGCGCGACGTGGCCCACCAGATCCGCGAGGGCAACCGCTCCATCGTGGGTCTGATGATCGAGAGCAACCTCGAAGCCGGCAACCAGTCCATCCCCGCCAACCTGGCCGAGCTGCGCTATGGCTGTTCCGTGACCGACGCCTGTGTCGACTGGGGCACCACCGAAGAGATGATCCGGGGCACCCGCGAGATCCTGCGCGAAACCCTGGCCCAACGGAGCAAGGCTTGATGAATCTGGTCGTACAAGGCCCGGGGCTGAGCCCCGTGGCCCTGCAGGCGCTGGTCGACCTGACCCGCCCTGCTGGCATCACCCCGCTGGGCGCCCAGGCGTGCTGCCTGACGGCCGCCCAGGCCCATCCCGAACTGGCCGAGCGCTGCGAGGCCCTCGGGGTGGATCATGCCTTCATCCCCGCCACGCGCCGCCTGGGTGATTTCGGGCTGTTCGTGACCGACATGGACTCGACCCTCATCACCATTGAGTGCATCGACGAGATCGCCGACATGCAGGGCCTCAAGCCCCAAGTGGCGGAGATCACCGAGGCCGCCATGCGCGGTGAGCTGGAGTTCCGGGAATCCCTGACCCGCCGGGTGGAGCTCCTCAAGGGCCTGCCCGAAGCCGCCCTGGCGCGGGTGTTTGCCGAACGCCTGCAGCTCAACCCGGGGGCCGAAACCCTGCTGGCCGGGCTCAAGCAGGCAGGCATCCGCACCGTGCTGGTATCGGGGGGCTTCACCTACTTTACCGACCGGCTCCAGCAGCAACTGGGCTTTGACTACGCCTACGCCAACCAGCTGGAAGTCGAAAACGGCCTGCTGACCGGGCGCGTCACCGGCCCGGTGATTGATGCCGAAGCCAAGCGCGAAACCCTGATCCGCATCCGTACCGAACTGGGCCTGGCCCCTTCGGCGGTGGTGGCTGCGGGCGACGGTGCCAACGATCTGCCCATGCTGGGCGAAGCCGGCGTCGGGGTGGCCTACCATGCCAAACCGGTGGTCCGCGCCCAGGCCAGCCATGCCCTCAACCACACGGGGCTGGACGGCATCCTGCACCTCCTGGGGCAGTGATCTGGCATCGCCGGGAACACTGCACACCCGGCCCGTGAAGCTTTGCGCTGGTGATAAGGGTTTCTCTTTATTGCCAGCGTAAATAACTTTACATGTCAGGATTCTTTACACTTGCGGGCGCCATCGGGTACCATTCGGCCCCATGCAAATCAAAAAGACACTCCTCGGTTTCCTGATGGCGATCACCTGCACCTGTAGCAGTGTGGTCATGGCAGCAGAGCCTCCGGCGGGTGTCGCCGACGAGGCGCCCGCCGTCTCCCAATCCTTCTTCGCCCGCTATACCGACTCGGTCAAGTCCCTGGTGGACCGCAGTTTCAGCCTGCTGGGCGTTCCCTACCGCTTTGGTAGCGTGAATCCCCTCAACGGCCTGGACTGTAGTGGCTTTGTGGGCAAGGTCTTTACCGACGCCCTCGGCCTCAGCCTGCCCCGCACGGCCGCTGAGATGGCCCAGACCGGCGAACAGGTGAACCGCGCCGAACTGAAGCCCGGTGACCTGGTGTTCTTTAACACCATGCGCCGCACCTTCTCCCACGTGGGCATTTACCTGGGCAACAACCAGTTCGTCCATGCCCCCTCCCAGGGTGGCGTGGTGCGTGTCGATGACATGCGCCTCGACTACTGGGCGGCCCGCTACAACGGTGCCCGGCGTGTGCTGCCGACCCAGGGTCAAGCCCAGTCCAATTGATCCGTTACCAGGGGCATGATCCCCTGGCTCGGTCTTACCCCCCGCTTTCCATCGCCCGCTCAGGCCTTAACCGACCCGAACGGGCTTTTGGCCGTGGGCGGCGCACTCACGCCCCCGTGGCTTCTGGCAGCTTACCGGCAGGGCATTTTTCCGTGGTTCTCGCCCGGCGACCCCATTTTGTGGTGGAGCCCCGATCCACGCATGGTGGTCTTTCCCGCCGAAACCCGGATCACCCGCTCCCTGCGCAAAACCCTGCGTAACGGGCATTACGAGGTGCGCCTCGACAGCGCCTTCCCCGCCGTGATCCGCCACTGCGCAGCCCTGCGCGAACAGCGGGAAGGCACCTGGATCACCTCTGACATTGAAGCCGCCTACATCCGGATGCACGCCCTGGGCTACGCCCACAGCGTCGAGACCTGGATGGACGGCGAACTGGTGGGCGGGCTCTACGGCATGGCCCTGGGGCGGGTGTTCTACGGGGAGTCCATGTTCGCCCTGCGCACCGACGCTTCCAAGATCGCCTTCGCGCACCTGACCCGCTTCCTTGAACAACGGGAATTCCGCGTGCTAGATTGCCAGATGACGACCGCCCACCTGGCATCCTTGGGGGGGCGCGAAATCCCCCGGGCCGATTTCCTCCGACTGCTTGAGCAGCATTGCACCGAAGGCCCGCCGCCGGCCCGCTGGCCCATGGATGGGGCGCGGTTTTCGTGGACCTGACTGATGACGCACATCACGCACGCATGCTCAAGGACTACCCCTACTCCCTGATCCAGTTCTACGCCACCGCCCCCTATCCGTGCTCCTACCTGCCGGATCGCCAGGCCCGTTCCCAGGTGGCCACCCCCAACCATCTGATCGACACGCCGCTCTACAGCGAACTGGTACGCAACGGTTTCCGGCGCAGCGGGCTGTTCAGCTATCGCCCCTATTGCGACACCTGCCGGGCGTGCATCCCGGTACGCCTGCCGGTGGCCGAGTTTCAGCCCAACCGCAGCCAGCGCCGGGCCCTGGGCACCCATGCGCATCTGCACACCCGGGAAGTGCCCCTCAGCTTCATCGAAGAGCATTACGTGCTCTACCAGCGCTACCAGGCCAGCCGCCACGCCGGCGGCGGGATGGACCAGGACAACCGGGAGCAATACACCCAATTCCTGCTCCAGAGCGGGGTGGACAGCCGGCTCGTGGAGTTCCGTGAAAACGGCATCCTGCGCATGGTGAGCGTCATCGACTGCCTCACCGATGGGCTCTCCAGCGTTTACACCTTCTACGAGCCCGACCTCCCCGGCGCCAGCCTGGGCACCTTTGGCGTGCTGTGGCAGATCCAGGTCTGCCAGGAGATGAAACTCCCCTACCTTTATCTGGGCTACTGGATCAAGGACAGTCGCAAGATGGCCTACAAGGCGCGCTTCCGCCCTCTGGAAGGGCGCATTGGCAACCAGTGGCAAAGCCTCAACGAGGCTGACCCGGAGCCCCCGGCCTGAGCCCCCACCACCACCCATCTCCAAGCTTTACTCTCACCCATGCTCCGTTCCCTTGCCCTGAGCTGCGGGCTGGCGGCCCTGGCGCCTGCCTGTCTGGCCGACACCCTCCTGCCCAACGCCTTTACGCCGCCCCCTGGCCTGGATGAATTCTCCAGCGCCCCCCACTCCGACTGGCTGGAAATCTCCGGCCTGTCCCATCACTTCCAGCCCGACCGGCGCCACTGGCGCGAGGTCAACCCGGGCCTGGGCCTGGAGCGGGAGTTCACCGGCACGCCCTGGGTGATGAGCGCCGGTTACTTCCGCAACAGCTACGACAAGGGCACCGCCTACGTGGGCGGGCGCTGGATGCCCCTCGCCCTGGGCCCCTTCCGCTTCGGCGCCTACGGGCTGCTCGCCACGGGCTACCCATCGCCGGTGCTGCTACTCCCCGCCATCAGCGTGGAGGCGGGCCGGGTGGGCGCCAATCTGGTCGCCCTGCCCAACCTGCCCGGCTACAGCGGCTATCTGGGCCTGCAGATCCGGCTCAAGCTGAACTGAAACGCACGGAGAACACGCCCCGGCCCCCCGTCCGCAGCCGCTTGCGCTGACCTTACGTCAACTTTAGGAAACAACAAGTTACCCGGCTGCGGTAAAATGGCGGGATGCTCTACGATATCGCCCGCCCCTTCCTGTTCTCCCTCGATGCGGAGACCGCCCACGAAACCGCTCTGGCCGCCCTGAACGTGGCCGGACGGGTTTTTCCCGCCGCCCAGCCCCTGGCCGCCCAGCCCGTTGAAGTGATGGGTCTCCGGTTTCCGAACCGGATTGGTCTGGCCGCCGGCCTCGACAAGAACGGCGAGGCCGTGGATGGCCTGGCCCGCTTCGGCTTCGGCTTCATCGAGATCGGCACCATCACCCCGCGCGCCCAGCCCGGCAATCCCAAGCCGCGCATGTTCCGCTTGCCCGAGGTGAAGGGCATCATCAACCGGATGGGTTTCAACAACCACGGCATTGATGCGCTGATCGCCAACGTGAAGGCCCTCAAGTACCAGGGCATTCTCGGCATCAACATCGGCAAGAACGCCGATACCCCCATCGAAAAAGCCGCCGACGACTACCTGATCTGCCTGGACAAGGCCTACGCCCACGCCAGCTACATCACGGTCAACATCTCCTCACCCAACACCAAAAACCTGCGCCAGCTCCAGGGCGAATCCGAGCTGGATTCCCTGCTGGGCCTGCTCAAGGCACGCCAGACCGCCCTGGCCGATCAGCATGGGCGCTACGTGCCCATCACCCTCAAGATCGCCCCCGATCTGGACGAGAGCCAGATCATCAACATCGCCGATGCCCTGCGCCGGCACCGGATCGACGCGGTGATCGCCACCAACACCACCCTCGCCCGCGACAAGGTGCAGGGCGTGCGCTATGGCGACCAGCAAGGCGGGCTGTCGGGCGCTCCGGTGTTCGAGTCCTCCACCGCCGTGGTGGCCTCCCTGGCCAAGGCCCTGCAGAACGAACTGCCCATCATCGCTGCCGGTGGGGTGCTCAATGGCCGCCAGGCCAAGGCCAAGCTGGAAGCCGGCGCCAAGCTGGTTCAGGTGTATAGCGGCCTGATCTACCGGGGCCCGGCCCTGGTGCGTGAAGCCGTGGCTGAAACCCGCGACTGGGCCTGAAACTGCGCCCCGCCGGCTTGAGTTCTGGCGCCGGGTATCGAAGCCTAAACCGGGTCTTTATGGCGTAACCCTGATCTGCCGGCTTGAGCCCAGGCCGGCAGACGCGGGATAATCCCGCACCTTCGCTCCTTACACCTTTCAATTCCGTCATGGCCAGCTATCTCTTCGTGATTCTTGGCGCCGTTCTGGTGAACAACGTCGTCCTGGTCCGCATCCTCGGCCTGTGCCCCTTCATGGGCGTGTCCAAGAAGCTCGACACCGCCATCGGGATGGGAGCCGCCACCACCTTTGTGCTGACCCTCGGTTGCGGCACCAGCTACCTGATCGACCACTACGTACTGATCCCGGCCGGTGTGGATTACCTGCGCACCCTGGCTTTCATCGTGGTGATCGCCGCCATCGTGCAAGTGACCGA
>JAJTBM010000167.1 GCA_021286885.1 Rhodocyclales bacterium | reverse complement strand
GGGGGGGGGGAGGGGGTTTGGGCCTGGGCCGGATGGAAAACCGTAAGCGAACACCCTCGGCCTTGGCCACTCACTCCGGCAGGTGGCACACCGCCTCAATGTTGTTGCCTTCCGGGTCAAGCACAAAGGCGCCGTAGTAGTTGGGGTGGTAGTTGGGGCGCAGGCCCGGGGGGCCGTTATCTTTGCCGCCTGCCGCCATGGCTGCCGCGTAAAAGGCATCGACCGCCGCACGGGTGGCGGCGCGCCAAGCCAAGTGGCAACCCGAGGTGGCTGCAGGCCCGCCGTAGGGCGAAGGGCCATCGATAAACCAAACGTCGGCCTTCTTGCCATCGGGTTCGGTGGGGTCTGGGTAGGCAAACCCAAGGATGTTTGAACCGTACTGTCCTTCAAAGCACAGGCTGTAACCCAGCGGCTCAAGGGCTGCACTGTAAAAGGCTTTGGCACGTGCGATATCCGCGACGCGGAAGGTCATATGATCAAGCATTCTGATGCACTCCTGTACAAGGTGGTCATGGGGTGGTGGAGGGGTGGTGGAATGCGTTGACTGTATATATGTACACCTATCTGCGCAAGAGGGTTCCTGACCCGCTAATGCACCGCATCCCCCGCCTGGGGCTCGGCGGGCCATTCGTAATACACGTAGCACGCGCCCTCCTGCCGGGCCGTATCAAAAAACGCCAGCCATTCAGGATCGTCGGTGTAGTTTTCCCGCGCCACCGGGCGTGGCGCTTCTTCCTGGGCCATCACACGCCAGTCGCTCTCCCGAAAGTGGGCCAGGGCCTGGGCCGCTGCGGCCTCGCCGGATGCGGCGACCACAAAGCAATTGACCACCGCCCCGCCCACTTCGGCAAACAGCGGCGTGTGTGCTGCCGGGGCCAGTTCGTATTGGATGAAGAAAATGGGCGTCATGGTGCTGGTGGTGCGCCGCCTACTTCTTGCGCAGGGCCGGCGTTGAAATATACAAATCTTCAACCTGCTCCCGGGCCCAAGGGGTTTTGCGCAGAAATTTCAGGCTGGATTTCACCGAAGGCTCGTTCATGAAGCAATTGATGCTGACCCTCCTGGCCAGCCCGTCCCAGCCGTAGTGCTCCACCAGGCGGGTGACAATGGTTTCAAGCGTGATCCCGTGCAAGGGGTTGTTGGGCTGCTCGCTGCTCATGGGGGATAAGGCCTGTGGTGGGGCGGTTGTGGTGGAGGTGAGCTAAGTATATGGATTTCAACACGCGTGCAAGCCTTGACCGTGTGTGAGTGCTGCAAAGACCGGGCCCGTACGCCAATAAACACCCATACACACCCACAAACGCCAAAAGCCCCTCCCGAGGCGTTTGGCGCTTTCTGGTTTCTGCATCGACATGCAGCTGATGCGGAAGATCGTGTCGTGATCCTCCTGCGCGAGTCTCCTACTCACCCCTCCACAAATCTTCCCCCGTCCACCACCGTTTCCAGCAGGCCGATGGCCTGGGGGAGTTGGTGGGTGGCGTAGATTTGGGCGAGCTGGAGGCGGGTGCGGTAGAAGTCCGGGTTGGGGCTGCCCTGGTCCAGGTGGCGGGTGGCGGCGAGGGCGGAGCGGGCCATTTGCCAGCCGCCGCAGACGGTAACGGCGAGGGTGAGGTAAGGCACCGCGCTGGCGAGGACGGCGGGGAGTTGTTCGCGCAGGTGGGTGCCCAGCCATTCGGTGGCCTGCATCCAGGCGCCCAGGGCTTTTTCGAGGCGCTGGCCGAGGCGGGGGAGTTCGGGGCCGGGGCTGGCCTTGAGTTGGGCGATGGTCTGGCTGATTTCCTTGAAGAAGATTTTGGCGGTGGCGCCGGTGTCGCGCAGCAGCTTGCGGAACAGCAGGTCGTTGGCCTGGATGCCGGTGGTGCCTTCGTAAATGGTGGTGATGCGGGCGTCGCGCCAGTGCTGGGCGGCGCCGGTTTCTTCGATGAAGCCCATGCCGCCGTGGATCTGGATGCCCAGGGAGGTGACGTCGATGGCCATTTCGGTGCTGCCGGCCTTGACCAGCGGGATCATGAATTCGGCCATATACAGGGCGGTGCGCCGGGCGCCGGGCTCGGGCAGGTGGTGGGCCTGGTCGAGCAGGTTGGCGGTGTAGTAGGTGAGGGCGCGGCAGGCTTCCACCCGGGCCTGCATCAGCAGCAGCATGCGGCGCACGTCCGGGTGACGGGCGATGCAGACCAGGGCTTCGCCGCTCACCGCGTCGCGCCCCTGGCGGCGTTCGTGGGCGTAGGCGTGGGCCTGCTGGTAGGCCCGTTCGCCCAGGGCCACCCCTTGCAGGCCCACGCCCAGGCGGGCGGCGTTCATCATCACGAACATGTATTCCAGGCCCCGGTTGGCCTCGCCCAGCAGGTAGCCCACCGCGCCGCCCTGGTCGCCATAGGCCATCACGCAGGTGGGGCTGGCGTGGATGCCGAGCTTGTGTTCGAGGGACACGCAGCGCAGATCGTTGCGCTCGCCGGGGCTGCCGTCGGGGCGGGGCAGGTATTTGGGCACCAGGAACAGGGAGATGCCCTTCACGCCCGGGGGGGCGTCCGGCAGGCGGGCGAGCACCAGGTGGATGATGTTCTCGGCCAGTTCGTGTTCGCCGTAGGTGATGAAAATCTTCTGGCCAAAGATCCGGTAGCTGCCGTCGGGCTGGGGTTCGGCCCGGCTGCGGATCAGGGCCAGATCGGAGCCGGCCTGGGGCTCGGTGAGGTTCATGGTGCCCGTCCAGGTGCCAGCCACCATTTTGTCCAGATAGACGGCCTTGAGCGCATCGCTGGCGCAGGTGAGCAGGGCTTCCACGGCCCCGGCGGTGAGCAGGGGGCCCAGGGAGAACGACAGGTTGGCGGCGCACACCATCTCTTTGACGGCGATGCCCAGGGTATCGGGCAGCCCCTGGCCGCCGCAGTGGGTGGGGGAGGTGATGCCGTTCCAGCCGGCGGCGCAGAAGGCGGCATAGGCGTCCTTCCAGCCGGTGGGGGTGTGCACCCGGTCGCCTTCGAGGCGGCAGCCTTCCACGTCGCCGCGCCGGTTGAGGGGGGCGAGCACTTCGGCGCTGAACTTGCCGGCTTCTTCCAGGATGGCATCGGCCAGGTCGGGGGTGGCGTCTTCCAGCCCGGGCAGCCGGGCCAGTTCGGGCAGGCCGGCCAGTTCATCCTGGATGAAGCGCATTTCGGCGATGGGGGGGCGATAGTCGGTCATGGTGCTGTCTCCTTCACGGTCTTTTTTGGTGTTTTGATGGGTTGGGGTTCGAGTCGCTTCGTCTGCACTCGCTAAAGCGGGGCTGGCCGGGGCGCGGCGCTCAGAACGCCCGGGCGGCGAGGGATGCCCGGGCGGCCTGGTATTCGTCCTTGAGCCGGGCGATGAGCTGGGCGGTGGGCAGCACGTCGCCAATCGCCCCCACGCCCTGGCCGGCACCCCAGATGTCGCGCCAGGCCTTGGCCCCTTCGGCGCCCTTGCCAAAATCCATGGCGGATTTGTCGCGCAGGGGGAGCTGGTCGGGATCCAGGCCGGCGGCTTCGATGCTGCGCTTCAGGTAATTGCCATGCACCCCCGTGAAATACGGGGTGTCAACCACGTCGCTGGCGCTCGAATCGACGATGCATTGCTTGTAGGCCGCCACCGCGTTGGCTTCTTCGGTGGCGATGAAGCGGGTGCCCATATAGGCCAGATCGGCGCCCATGGCCTGGGCGGCGAGGATGCTGCTGCCGCTGGCAATGGCCCCGGACAGGGCAATCGGGCCGTCGTAGAAGCGGCGGATCTCGCCCACCAGCGCAAACGGGCTGAGGGTGCCCGCGTGGCCGCCCGCACCGGCGCAGACCAGGATCAGCCCGTCCACCCCGGCTTCCAGGGCCTTTTCGGCGTGGCGCACGCTGATTACGTCATGGAACACCAGGCCCCCATAGGCATGCACCCGGGGCACCACCGCATCGGGGGCGCGCAGACTGGTGATGATGAGGGGCACCCGGTGGCGCACGCACACCTCCAGATCGTGTTCCAGGCGCTCGTTGGACTGGTGGATGATCTGGTTCACCGCATACGGGGCGGCGTGGGGATCATCGGCCAGGGCGGTTTCGATCTCGGTGAGCCAGGCATCCAGGGCTTCTTTGGGGCGGGCGTTGGGGGCCGGGAAAGATCCGATCAGCCCGCCCTTGCACTGGGCAATCACCAGGGCCGGGTTGGAGACGATGTACATGGGTGAACAGATCACCGGCAGGGCCAGCCCTTTGGCCAGGGTGGGCGGGATGCGGGAGGCGGAAGTGCTGGCGGTGCTGGGGGCGGCTTGGGTGTGGGGCATGGCGAAGCGTCCTGGGGCAAGGGGTGTTGGGTGAATGCTTGAGGGCGTGGGGGCGGCGGCAGTTGGGCGTTCAGGCGCCTTCCTTGAGGGCCCGGCGCAGGATTTTGCCCACGTTGGTGCGGGGCAGGTCGTCGCGGAACTCCACGTGGCGCGGCACCTTGTAGCCGGTGAGCTGCTGGCGGCAGTGCTCGATGAGGGCCGCTTCGGTGAGGCGCGGGTCCTTGCGCACCACGAAAATCTTCACCGCTTCGCCCGAGTGGGGGTCGGTCACGCCGATGGCGGCCACGTCGGCGACCATGGGGTGCAGGGCCACCGCGTCTTCCACTTCGTTGGGATACACGTTGAAGCCCGACACCAGGATCATGTCTTTCTTGCGATCCACCAGAAACACATAGCCTTGGGGGTCCATGTAGCCCACGTCGCCAGTCCGCAGAAAGCCGTCCGGGTGCATGACCTGGGCGGTTTCGGCGGGGCGCTGCCAGTAGCCTTCCATCACCTGGGGGCCACGCACGCAGATTTCCCCCACCTGGCCGGGGGGTACGTCGAAGCCGGTGTCGTCCCGAATGGCCACTTCGGTGGATGAAATGGGCAGCCCGATGGCGCCGTTGAAGGCCTTGAGGGTGAGCGGGTTGATGGTGACGGCGGGGGAAGTCTCGGTGAGCCCGTAGGCCTGGAGCAGGGGCGCCCCGGTGGTCTGGGCCCAGCGCTCGGCCACCGCCGCCTGCACCGCCATGCCGCCCCCGAGGCTGAACTTGAGGGATGCAAAGTCCAGCCTGGCAAAGTCCGGATGGTTGAGCAGGGCATTGAACAGGGTATTCACCCCGGTCACCACCGTCACCGGGTATTTGCCCCATTCCTTGATGAAGGCCGGGATGTCCCGGGGGTTGGCAATCAGCACATTGCGTGCCCCCAGCAAGATAAAGGTCAGGCAGTTCGCCGTGAGGGCAAACACATGGTAGAGGGGCAGGGCGGTGATGATGACTTCTTCCCCTGCCCGCAAGGCCGGGCTGATCCAGGCATGGGCCTGGAGCACGTTGGCGGTGATGTTGCGGTGGCTCAGCATGGCCCCCTTGGATACCCCGGTGGTGCCCCCGGTGTATTGCAGAAAGGCCAGATCGGCGGGGCCCAGTTCGACCGGCTGGTGGCCATGCTGACGCCCGGCGGCCAGGGCCGCGTTGAACCCGATGGCCTGGGGCAACTGCCAGGCGGGCACCTGTTTTTTGACGTGGCGCAGCACGGTATTCACCAGGGTGCCCTTGAGGGCGCCCAGCAGCTCGCCCACGGGGGTCACGATCACGTGGCGCACCTGGGTGCGGGCGATCACCTGCTCCAGGGTGTGGGCAAAGTTTTCCACGATCACGATGGCCTCGGCGCCCGAATCCCGCAGCTGGTGCTCCAGCTCCCGGGGGGTGTAGAGGGGATTGCAATTGACCACCACGCAGCCCGCCCGCAGGCAGCCCAGCAGGGCGATGGGGTACTGGAGCAGGTTGGGCATCATCAGCGCCACCCGGCTGCCCTTGCCCAGGCCGCAGCCTTGCAGCCAGCCGGCAAAGGCGGCGCTGTGGCGTTCCAGCGCGGCATAGCTCAGGGTCTTGCCCATGCTGATGTAGGCCACCTGGTCGGCGTAGCGGGCGCAGGCCTCCAGGCACAGGGCGGCGAGGGAGGGGTAGGCCGCCGGGTCGATGCGGGTGGGCACGCCGGCGGGGTAGCTCTTTTGCCAGTAAGGGTTCATGGTTGGGCTCCTGTCTTTGTTCTTGGGGCCTGGGCTGTTCCGGGCGCGGGCCTAGCCGCCCAGCAGGGCTTTCTTGAGGCTGGCATCCACCGGGCGGGCGCCCAGCCAGATGCGCAGCAGGGCAGGGCCCAGGGCCGCGTCGGCCACCTGGCCCCGGGGCGTGCCGTTCAGGCCGAGGCTGACCCCTTCGGGGGCAAAGTCCAGGCTCAGCTCATCCCCTTCCCGGGCCTTGCCGACCTGGCGGACCAGGGCGCCAAACTGCTCCCGGGCCGGGCGCAGGCTGGCCAGCTCGGCCTCGCTCAGGTTCTGGCGCAGCCCGTCTTCCAGGGCCCCGAGCAGGGTATCGGCGTCCATCTCGCGCAGCAGACGCAGCTTGAGGCTGCGCGGGCCGGCGTTGGCGATGATGGCTTCGGGCTGGCGGGTCTTTTGCGGCACATAGAGCGCGGCCACATAGACCTGGATGAAAAACCGGGTGCGCAGCCCGGCGCCGTTGAGCACCAGGGGCTGGGGGGCCAAGGCCAGGCGCTCTTCGAGATGCACGCCGGCCACGTCGGCGGCACAGGCGGTGGCCGGGGCGAGGGCGAAGCCGTGGACGTCGGCGCCCATCGCCTGCAGCC
>JAJTBM010000166.1 GCA_021286885.1 Rhodocyclales bacterium | reverse complement strand
CCAGGTTCTGGGTGGTAGTAGACGTGCCGATACCGCCCTTGCCGTAAATGGCGCATTGACGAAGTGCCATGTTATTTCTCCTTGGGTTTATGAATCCGACGAAGCCCTATGCCTCGTGTGCTCTCTATTTCGCAATCGTTGTGCCAGCTTTTTTGATTGCACCCAAGCTGTTGATTAAAATGAAAAAATAACTTCGTGTCGGGGTGCCATGTTGCGTGTGTGATCCGACAAGACCCTGACATTTGTAGGGAGTTACACAGATTGAGTCCGTCTTCGGCAATGTTTGTCGCCCATGGCGCTAATGGTGCCAATGCGTCCGGGTCTGCTCCGGCTACGCCTGTACCTGCGCTTGTACCTGAAATCCCTGAGGCGTCTTTTCCGGTATTGCCGCGTGCGGCCCGCCTGCCCATTAATCGCTGCAATTTGCCCGCCGCGATTCTGGGAGGATTGTCGTATCAGCAACATCCGTCCCCCCTCACCCTGGATGGGGTGTGGGTGCTGCACCGGCGCCTGTTTGCGATGCTGGAGGCCTTGCCCGACCCCGCCGAGCGGGCCCGGCGCTTTGTGGATTACATGGTGGTGCACTTCCGCCTGGAGCGCCCCGAGGAGCTGGGCTTCGTGCCCGAGCTGGGGCGGCTCGCCCCCTGTCGCCACAAGGCCGCCCCCCGGGCCCGGATACGCAGCAACTACCTGCGCCTGGTGCGGGGCTGGGCCTTCGATGCGGACGGGCGGGAGGCGGCGGTGCTCAAGGGCTGGGTGGAGTCCCGCTTCGGCCTGCTGGCCCGTTACCACCGGGGCAGCCTGCAAGACCTGGCCAGCGAGGCCCAGGCCCGCTACCAGGAAGCCCGCGCCGCCGGCTTGTACGGCACCAACGCCCTGGAGGCCCAGCTCGATCTTCTATATACCTACGCCCAGTACGAGCTGCACCGGCCCGACCCGGATCGCAGCCACCTCACCCTGTACCGGGGCGTGAACCGGCTCGATGCCCACGAGCAGCTGGGCGCCGGGCCCGACGGGGCGCCGGTTTTTCTGCTCAATAATCTGAACTCCTTTTCCCTCTCCCGGGAGCGGGCCGGAGAGTTTGGCGATCATCTCCTGAAGGTGGAGGTGCCCCTCACCAAGGTGTTCTTCTATACGCGCCTCTTGCCCGGCCTGCTGAATGGCGAAGAGGAGTTTGCCGTGCTGGGGGGCCTGTACCCGGTGCGCCTGGAGCGTTGAGCGCGGGCGGCGGATTTGCATCAGTGCGTGGTGCACCGCACTGTAGGGAAGCCGACAAAGCCCGTCCTGGCGGGCCGGCCCGGGGGCGTGGGCGGTGCATCTGGCTTTGTTTTTGAAGGGTTTTTAGCCAGGCACAGGAAGCCGTGAAAGGGTGGCATGTCCCTTGCAGCAGGAGAGACAGTGCAAACGTTTTCGCGGAGGCCCCCATGGGAACCCTGGCTAATCTTGATCTCCAGCTGCTGGCCGCTGCCAGCGACCCCTCCGACGTCACCACCCTGGCCCTGGCCGGTGTGATCGCCAGCGCGGGCCTGCGCCCCGACGAATACCAGGCGCCGGTGGCCGGCATTGGGGTGGAGGAGTTTTCCTGGCTGCTGGAAAGCGAGTTCCCCTATCTGGATTGGGATGTGCACCTGGACTTGCGCGCCGCCCAGAAGCGGGCCGCCCAGCCGGGCAACTCTATCGACGAGTTTTCCGACCTGCTCGCCCTGCTGTGGGATCACCGGGTGGAAGACGACACCCGCAGTCTGTGGGTGGCCTGTGCGGTTTCTACCGCCTGCATGGGCACCAATCATCTGTGGCAGGACATGGGTTTGCCGTCCCGCCACCTGCTTGGCGAACTGCTCGCCACCCATTTCCCCAGCCTGCATGCCCTGAACAATCAGGACATGAAGTGGAAGAAGTTTTTCTACAAGCAGCTCTGCGACCGGGCCGAAATTCACGCCTGTCGCGCCCCCAGCTGCGCCGTGTGCAACGACAAGCCGGTCTGCTTTGGCCCCGAAGAGGGCCTGCCCCTGGCGGCCATGGCGCCCCAGGGCCTGGCCTTGCATGCCTGATCCGATTCATCTCCTCGTTCCCGCCCCCAGGCTCATCCGAGCCGGGGCGGTTTTTTTGCGAGTAGGGCGGCCCCACGCCGGCCCGGCTGTGTGCCCCCAGATTCAACGACCCCCACAAGATCAACCCCATGCCCCCGGAGTCTTCCATGAGCCTGACCATCCCCTCTGACTTGCTGGCCCAGTTGCATGCCGGTCTTGCATCCGGCGAAATCGTCCCCTATCTGGGGCCGGGCGCCCTGGCCCACGTGACCCACAAGGTGACCGGCAAGCCCATCCCCGCCGATAGCAACAGCCTCATCCTGGCCATGAACAACGGCCAGCCCATGGCCCCGCGCCTGATGTATGAATTCCCTCGGGCGGCGATGAACGTGGAGCTCAAGCGCGGGCGCGGGGTGGTCAACAAGTTTCTGACCACCACCTACGATTCCGATGACTGGACGGAATCGGCCTTCCACGCTTGGCTGGCCGGCTTCAACCCGGATTACGTGATCGACGTGAACCGGGACATCCAGTTCCAGCAGCAGTGGGCGGGCACCCCCCACATTCTGGTGGTGGGGATTGCCCGGATGGCCGGCACCGCCTTCCGCTACCGGCTCTACCAGCACGACGGTGAAAAGTACGCCGAAGTCAGCAACGAGTCGGTGGATAGCAGCCTGCCGGTGCTGTTCAAGCCCATGGGCACCCCGCGTCCCCACCCGGATTTCATCGCTTCCGATGCCGATTACGTGGATTACATCACCGAGTTGATGGGCGGCTTCTCCATCCCGCCCTTCCTCAAGGCCCGCCGGGTGGGCAAGCGCTACCTGTTCCTGGGGCTGCGCCTGAACCGGGACACCGAGCGCATGGTGATGAGCGACATCATCTACGACTGTTCCACTGGCCCCGCCGCCTGGGCGGTGATCGAAGAACCCACCGCCAAGGAGCGCCGTTTCTGTGCCCGGATGGGCATCGAGATCATCGAAGCGCCCCTCTCGGCCCTGCTGGGCGAGGCATTGGAAGTGGCATAATTGTTTGATAATTTTATGATTAAAAATCAGTTGCTTGAGTCGTTTTGTTGTTGCTTTTAAGCATTTTTTGGGCGGCGAAAGTAACAAATCTGTCGGAACTTTGAGGGGGTTGGAGGGCTCCCTCAGGCATGAATACATACACTCTTCCCTTCGCGCATGGAGATGGTTTTGCCGCGCAGCTGGTGGAAGCATTACCGGCCCAGCGGCAGGAACATCCCGCCTTCAAACGCCTTGCACGCATCCTGCTCGGGGTGCTCGAAGCCGAGGATCTGCCGGATCAACTAGACAGCTGGCACGCGCTGGTGTCCTGGTTGCAGGGCGGCCCCCTCTGGTCCGACGTCTATATTGGCGCCGAAGATGTGCATGGTCCTGCAACCCAACGATTGGCTGTACTGATCGACATGCTGCAGGCGAGCCCGCCCTTGGCGGCCCACCTGCGGCAGGCCCTCCAGAGCTTGCTGGAGGCCACGGATGGTCGAAATTTGTTTGCTGAGCTTGGAATTCCCAGTGATCGGGGCTTCCTGTCAGAGTTTTCTGATCGAATCGCTCGGAAAGTCTTGCCTAGCCCTCGGGATGATCATGATCTATCCCACCTGATGAGTCGCAGCTTTGATAGCTCGCGTGACTTGCAGCTGGTATTGGGACTGCAGCCGGCGACCTTGCAACGTCTGCTGGAACTGCTTTTCCCCGTCACAGAACCTCAGGTGGGGGCGGGGCTGCGGCGGGCCATGGCGGATGGTTTCCGTCTATTGCTTGCACGGGTGCAAGGGCAAGGCCTGTCGGCCAAGCTACGCGGAAGATCTTCTGCCGGTGCAGTGGTTGAATCCCCCTTTGTGGTGCTTGGGCTACGGGGCGAAGCTTTGCTGCAGGCATGGGCCACCGGGCTCGGGATGGATGAGGCTGTTGCTGCGTGGCGTGAGGCAGATGCCGCATGCTGGGCTGAAATTCAGCGAATCTCCCTGCGTTTGGAGGCTGAAGGCATCAGTGTCGACATTGTTTATGGCCTGGATGTGCTTGAGCGTTGCCTCGTGCGCTTGAATGCGCTGGCAGCGGTGATGCACGCCGGGCGTCAGCAGCCGGCAGTGGTACTGGATCTTCTGCGCCAATTAGCCCTGGCTGGGCGGGATAGTACGAGTCTGCGCCACCTGGTGCGCCGTAACCTGCAACGCCTGCAGCGCAGAATTGTGGATCGAAGCGGTAAAACGGGTGAGCACTATGTGGCAGAGTCTTCAGCGGAGTACAGCCACATCTGGATTGCTGCGGCAGGCGGTGGGTTGCTGACAGTGGGCACGGCGGCCATGAAAATGGCTGTGACGGGGGCCGGATTTGCCTTGTTCATCGAGGGGCTGGCTTCGGGGCTTAATTATGCAGTCAGCTTTTTGTTGCTCCAGGCCTTCGGGCTGATTCTGGCTACCAAGCAGCCGGCCATGACGGCGGCTGCCATGGCAGCCATTATCAGGGATCGGCAAGGGGAGGAGCGCTTGGATGTGATGGTGGATTACGCCGCCCGAATCTGCCGATCCCAGTTGGCAGCGGCCATGGCCAACGTAGCCATGGTGGCAGGTGGCGCTTATCTGTTTGATGCAGTATGGCGTTTGGTGGTGGGACATTCCTACCTCACCCGGGCTGAAGCCAGCTATGTGTTCCATGCTTTGAGCCCGGTGGATAGTGGCACCGTGTTCTACGCAGCCCTGACGGGGGTGATTCTCTTCCTGGCAGCGCTGATAGGGGGCTGGGTAGATAATTGGTCGGTCTATCACCGGCTGCCCCAGGCCATTGCCGAACACCGGCTCGGGGCCCGGGTGGGCCAGCTGCGCATGATCCGGCTGGCGGGGGTGGTGTCACGCAATATGTCGGGCTGGGCCACCAATATTTCCTTGGGTTTGATGCTGGGGATGACGCCGGTGCTGGGCAAGTTCTTCGGATTGCCCCTGGATGTGCGTCACGTGACCCTGAACTCCGGCATCTTGAGCTTGGCCACGGCCTCTCTGGAATTGCCGTGGGTGGGGAGTGGTTTGTTCTCGCTGGCACTCCTGGGGGTGGCGACCATGTTCGTGCTGAACCTAGGGGTGAGCTTCAGTCTGTCTTTGTGGACGGCCATTCGTGCCTATGAGCTGCCGGCTGAGGATTTGCGCCATTTGCGCCAGAGGCTGTTGGCTCGCCTGCGTCATCGGCCCCAGGATTTCCTGTGGCCTCCCAAGGCGTGAGTCTGGGTAGGGGAGCGATGTAGTTCATTTTTTAGGGTCGCTTAGCCACAGGGGCACACGATTTCGTGTGCCCCTTTGTTTTGGGTTGAAAGCTTTCCCCTGTCATGGCGCTTAAGCTCGGGTGAGTGGTGTCGTTAATCCTTCGGGGCATCTGAGTATGTCTCTTTCGATTAAATCCCCGAACCAGCGGAGCGCCCATGAACGCACCCGTCCCCGTTGCCGAGCTACGCCCCCCGTCCGGGGAGCTGGTCAGCATCGTTCGTGTCAATGAAGAGATCAAGGCGATTGTAGCCACCGCCTTCCGGATCAATCTGATGGCCCTGAACGCCATTTTCCTGGCCAAACGGGCAGGCAATGCGGCCCTGGGCTTTGGTGTGCTGTCCAACGAACTGCGGCGGTTCGCCCAGGATCTGACCCGGCACATGTCGGCCTTGCGAGAAATGACATCGGGCTCGGTAGGTTGTGTCACCGGAGTTGTGCAGGCCCAACGCAATCTGGGTATCCTGACAGCGGCGGTTCGTTTGAGCGGTGAGGGCGCCGGCGGCATGCGTGAGGTGCGCAAGAAAGGGCAGGCCCGGCTGGCCGATCAGTTGCTCAAGCTGCGGGCCCTGGACACCCGCTTGAGTGCCGCCGTTGAAGAAACCCAGCAGCTGGTGGAGCTGGGCGGTGTGCTGGCCCGTTCGGCCAAGATTGAAGCCGCCTACGGGGGCAGCTTCAGTCCGGCCCTGATGCAGGTCTCCACCGACTTCGCCGAAGTCATCGCCCAGATCAAACGCTCCCTCGAAATCCTTGGCAAAGAACGCCTTGTAAAGGACTAAAACAATCATGAAGCAGGCCCACTGCATCTACCAGAACGACGACCACCGCTGGCTGGCCATTGCCCGTGATCCGGGCAAGCCTGGCTACATCATCGATACCAACGAATACGTGGTGGTGCACGGGGATGAGGCCCTGTTGTGCGACCCGGGCGGCATCGAAATCTTTCCGGCGGTGTTCTCGGCCCTCTCGGCCGAATGCAACCCGACCCAACTGGCGGGCATTTTTGCCTCCCACCAGGATCCGGACATCATCTCGTCCCTGGCCCTGTGGCTGGAGTTCCGCCCCGACTTGAAGTGCTACACCAGCTGGCTGTGGCAAAGCTTCCTGCCCCATTTTGGCGGCCAGGATACGACCTTCATCCCCATTCCCGACCAGGGCATGCCCATCAAGGTGGGCGGGCTGGAGCTGCAGGCGATTCCGGCCCATTACCTGCACTCCTCGGGCAACTTCCATCTTTACGACCCCAAGGCCAAGATCCTGTTTTCGGGGGATGTGGGCGCAGCCATGCTGCCTCCCGATAGCAACGGTCTGTTCGTGAAGGATTTTTCCCATCA
>JAJTBM010000165.1 GCA_021286885.1 Rhodocyclales bacterium | reverse complement strand
AGAAAGCGGAAAAACCCGCCGTGGCCGCCACCCCCAAGCTGGGCACCCTGGCCCGCATCCGCAAGATCGAGGAAGTGATTGCCGCCGTGCGCCCGACCCTGCTGGCCGACCGGGGCGACATCGAACTGGTGGATGTGGATGGCAAGAACATCCTGGTGAACCTGGTGGGCGCTTGCTCCGGCTGCCAGATGGAAGCCGCGACCCTGGCCGGCATCCAGACCAAGATGATCGAAGCCCTGGGCGAATTCGTCCGTGTTGTTCCCGCTGCCAAGGCCCAGGCCCACGCCTGCGCATCCCACGGAGGCTGAAATCATGAGCACCACCCCGATCTACTTTGACAACAACGCCACGACCGCCTGCGATGTGCAGGTCGTGGAGGCCATGCTGCCCTATTTCACCGAGCAGTTTGGCAACGCCTCCAGCATGCACAGCTTCGGCAACAAGGTCGGGGTGGCACTCAAGGCCGCCCGCACCAAGGTGCAAAAGCTGCTGGGGGCCGAGTTTGATTCGGAAATCGTGTTCACCTCCTGCGGCACCGAATCCAACAACACCGCCATCATGTCGGCCCTCAAGGCCCAGCCGGAGCGCAAGGAAATCATCACCACGGTGGTGGAGCACCCGGCCATTCTGGCCCTGTGCGAACAGCTGGAGAAAGACGGCTACACCATCCACCGGCTCAAGGTGGACGGCAAGGGCCGGCTTGATCTGGACGCCTACGCCAAGCTGCTCACCGACAAGGTGGCGATTGTTTCGGTGATGTGGGCCAACAACGAAACCGGCACCTTCTTCCCCGTGGTGCAGATGGCCGACATGGCCAACGCTGCCGGCATCATGTTCCACACCGATGCGGTGCAGGCGGTGGGCAAGGTGGAAATCAACCTGGCCGACACCAAGATCGACATGCTCTCGGCCTCGGGCCACAAGCTGCACGCGCCCAAGGGCATCGGCGTGCTCTACGTGCGGCGCGGCGTGCGCTTCCGTCCCTTCCTGCGGGGCGGCCACCAGGAGCGTGGGCGCCGGGCCGGCACCGAGAACGCCCCCAGCATCATCGGGCTGGGTGTGGCCTGCGAACTGGCCCAGGCCTCCATTGCCCAGGAGCAGACCCACGTTCGCGCCCTGCGCGACAAGCTGGAAGCCGGCATTCTGGCCGTGGTGCCCAATGCCTTCGTCACCGGCAATCCGGACAACCGGCTGCCCAACACCGCCAACATCGCCTTCGAGTACATCGAAGGGGAAGCCATTCTGATGCTGCTCAACAAGCAGGGCATCGCCGCCTCCAGCGGCTCGGCCTGCACCTCCGGCAGCCTGGAGCCTTCCCACGTGATGCGCGCCATGGGGATTCCCTACACCGCCGCCCACGGCACGGTGCGTTTCTCCCTGTCCCGCTACAACACCGAGGCCGAAGTGGATCGCGTGATTGCTGCCGTCCCCGGCATCGTGGCCCAACTGCGCAAGCTCTCCCCCTACTGGGGCGAGAACGGCCCGGTTGCCAACCCTGACCAAGCCTTTGCCCCCGCATATGCTTGACTTCATCCAGCCCTCCGCGCCCGCCCACGCGCCCCGGGTGGTGATCAACGACACCACCCTGCGCGATGGGGAGCAATCTGCCGGGGTAGCCTTCACCCTGGACGAGAAGCTCGCCATTGCCCGGGCCCTGGACGCGATTGGCGTGCCGGAACTGGAAATCGGCATCCCCGCCATGGGGCCCGCCGAACGGGAAGGCATCCAGGCCTGCGCCCGGGCGGGTCTGGCGGCCCGGCTGGTGCTGTGGTGCCGGATGCGGGAAGACGATCTGCTCGCCTGTGCCGGGCTGGGGGGCTGGATGGTGGATCTGTCCATCTCCGCCTCCGACCAGCAGATCCGCCACAAGCTGCGGCGCGACCGGGAATGGGTGCTGGAACAGATCGCCAGCCTGGTGCCCCGCGCCCGGGACATGGGGCTGGAAGTACTGGTGGGCTGCGAGGACGCCTCCCGCGCCGACCCGGACTTCCTGCGCCAGATTGCCGAAGCGGCCCAGGCCGCCGGGGCCTGCCGGCTGCGTTTTGCCGACACCCTCGGAATCATGGAGCCGTTTGACACCTTCCAGCGCTTTGCCGACCTGCGGGCCTGCTGCGACCTGGAACTGGAGATGCATGCCCACGACGACCTGGGCCTGGCCACCGCCAACACCCTGGCCGCCGTGCGTGGTGGCGCCACCCACGTGAATACCACCGTGAATGGGCTGGGCGAGCGGGCCGGCAATGCCGCCCTCGAAGAAGTGGCCCTGGCCCTGGCCAAGCTGTACGGCATGCACACCGGGATCGACCTGTCCCGCTTCCCTGCCCTCTCCCAGCAAGTAGCCCGGGCCGCCGGGCGGCCGGTGGGCTGGCAGAAAAGCGTGGTCGGCAAGGGCGTGTTTACCCACGAAGCCGGCATCCATGTGGATGGCCTGCTCAAGGACCCGGCCAATTACCAGGCCATCGACCCCCGCGAAGTGGGGCGCCAGCACCGGATGGTGCTCGGCAAGCACTCCGGCAGCGCCGGGGTGATCCAGGCTTATCGCAAACTCGGCATTCAGCTTGGCGAAGCCGACGCGGCCACCCTGCTGCTGCGCATCCGGGGCTATGTGGAGCGCACCAAGCGCAGCCCGGGCCCGGCGGATCTGCGCCGCTTCCTGGCCGAACTCCAGACCCTCACCGCCCACGATGCCCACACGACTGCCTGAGGAACCCGCCATGCACCCCACCAGCGCCCTGCCCGCCCCTGCCCCGGAAGCGCCGCCCCGGTTGATGGCACTGCTCCGGGAAGACATCGACTCGGTGATGAGCCGCGACCCGGCCGCCCGCAGCCGCTGGGAAGTGCTCACCACCTACCCGGGCGTGCATGCCATCCTCAGCTACCGGCTCGGCCACGCCCTGTGGGGGCGGGGGCTGCACTACCCGGCCCGGGTGCTCCAGTTTGTGGCCCGGATGTTCACCAATGTGGATATCCACCCCGCCGCCCGCATTGGCCGGCGCCTGTTCATCGACCACGGGGCCGGCGTGGTGGTGGGGGAAACCGCCGAAATCGGCGATGACGTGACCCTCTACCACGGCGTCACCCTGGGCGGCACCTCCTGGCGCAAGGGCAAGCGCCACCCCACCCTGTCGAGCGGGGTGGTGGTGGGCGCCGGCGCCAAGATCCTCGGCCCCATCACCATTGGCGACCGGGTGCGGGTGGGGGCCAACTCGGTGGTGGTCAAGGACGTGCCCGCCGACCGCACCGTGGTGGGCATTCCCGGGCGCATCGTGCGCAGCGAAGGCCGGCGCGGCCCCGACGGGCTGGATCTGGATCACCACCTGATCCCCGACCCGGTGGGCAAGGCCCTCGCCTGCCTGCTGGACCGGGTCCAGGTGCTTGAATCTCGCATGACCGCCGCCGGACTCAACCCGGACGAGTGCGGCGAGTGCTCTGACAGCTGCGATTGTGGCTCGATGATGAAATCTGCCAAGGACGAACACTGAGGCCCGCCCCATGGATCTGCTCGACTTTGACGCCGGCCCCCTCTACTTCGACCAGCCCCTGGCCGCCGAAGTGGGCGACCTGATCCGGCAGGCCTCCGAACACTACCCCGAACCCGCCGCCGAAGCCCTGCTGCGCCAGGCCCAGGCCCTGGCCCCCGAACACCTGGAAGTGATCGTCGCCCTGTATCGCTTCTACTTTTACCAGAACCGGCTGGACGCAGCCGATCAGGTGGCCGACCGGGCCCTCGCCCTCTCGGCGGCCCCCATCGGCTACCCCACCGACTGGCGCCAGCTCAACCCCGCCCATGTGCGCCAGGGCATAGAAGAGGACGCGGGCCTCGCCCGTTTCTGGCTCCTGGCCCTCAAGGCCAAGGCCGTGCTGGCCCTGCGCCAGCTGCGTATTGAAGACGGCATTGCGATGCTGAGCTGCATTGCCGACGTGGATGAACGGGACCGCATCGGCACCCGGGGCCTCATCGAAGTGGCCCGCATCCACGCCAGCGACAACGTGATTTCCGTGGATTTTGCCGCCCAGTCGGCCTGACCCCAGCCAACACCGCCCACCCCAGCCAAGGAGCGCCATCATGAGTGATCTGGACCTGAGCCTCGAAGAAGCCCTCGAAGAACTGTCTTCCGCCGAAGACTTTCTGGACTACTTCGGCATCGAATACGACGCCAAGACCGTTCAGGTGAACCGCCTGCACATCCTCCAGCGCTACCACAACTACATCGAAGCCCAGGGCCCGGCCCCCGAGGCTGACAGCGACGCCCGCGCTTTTTACACCCGCTGGCTGACCCAGGCCTACCTGGACTTTGTCCAGTCCGACGCCCTCACCGAGCGGGTGTTCGTGGTGCTGCAAAAGGCCGCCGGCACCTCCTTCGTTCCCCTCGACAGCCTGCTCGGCAGCAAGCCCGCCTGAGCCCTGCAATCCAACACACACCAGCCCGCCCAACGCAGAAGGAGAATCGCCATGCTTCCCCGCTTTCAATACGGCGACACCGTGCGCGTGACACGGAATGCGCGCAACGACGGCACCTTCCCTGGCAAGGAAATCGGCGACCTGCTGGTCCGCCGGGGTTCCATGGGTGTGGTGCGGGATGTGGGCAGCTACCTCCAGGACCAGATCATCTACTCGGTCTACTTCTTCCAGGAAGACATGATCGTGGGCTGCCGGGAAGAAGAACTCCTCGGCGAAGATGAAACCTGGGTCGAAAGCAAGTTTGAAGTCCGCGAAAAGGTGCTGTGCCGCATCACCCTCGCGGTGGGCGGCGAAATCCGCGCCACCGCCGGCACCAAGGGCGAAATCATGCGTGTGTTGCGGGATCTGCCCGGGGGCGTGCAATACCACCTGCACGTCCCCGGCTGGGTGCTGCAAGTCCCCGAGAACGCCCTCGAAGCCCTGCCCCTCGACCAGCAGGGCGGCGAGATTGAGCCCGAGGATGCCGCCGCCGAGGAGGACGCCTGATGAACGCCCCCGAAGCCGCCCCCCTGGGCGACCTGACCCTGCCCTATCTGGTATTCAAGACCGCCCACGGGATCTACACCAAGCCCCCCGGCGAGCTGAGCGAGCGGGAGCTGCGCCATGTGCGCCAGGTGGCGCGCAAGCAGCTCGACATCGAGAACCTGGTCCTCGGCGCCCCCGAGGCCCAGGGTGTCGTGGTGCCCGAAACCCATCTGCGCAAGGCCTACGCCGAAATCGAAGGGCGCTACGAGAGCGAAGCCGACTTCATCGCCGCCCTCGCCGCCCAGGCCCTCACCCCCGCGTTGTTAACCGCCGCCCTGCAACGGGAACTGCGGGTCGAGGCCGTACTGGACCGCGTCTCGGCCAAATCCGCCCAGGTGGCCGAACTGGATGTGCAGATTTTCTACCACATGCACCACGCGCAATTTAAGCGCACCGAAAGGCGCAAGGCGTCCCACATCCTCATCACCATCAACCCGGACATGGCCGACAACACCCCGGAAAAGGCCCTCGCCAAGATCGAAGCCATCCGCAAACGGCTCATCAAAGACCCGAAGCGCTTTGAAGAACAGGCCCTCAAGCACTCGGAATGCCCCACCGCCATGAACGGCGGCCAGATTGGCGACGTGGAGCGCGGCAAGCTCTACCCCGCCCTGGACGCCGCCCTGTTTGCCGCCCACAAGGGCGAGCTCAGCCCTGTGGTGCAATCCGAACTGGGCTACCACCTCGTGCGCTGCGACGACATCCGCCCCGAAGGCATCGCCCCCTACGCCGAAGTCGCCCCCCGCATCCGCCTCGTCATGGAACAGAACCGCCGCAAGATGTGCCAGCACGGCTGGCTCAAAGACCTCCAGGACAAAGCCCGCACCAGCCACCAATAAGGCAAGCCATACACCGATCACCGGAGAGACAAAACCAGGAGAGGAGAGAACGAGACACACCGAAAAAGCGGGCCGGATGGGGTGGCACGAGGAGAGACCACCCGGGAGCATCCGGCAGGAAACCGCTTTTTCCAGACTTGGAGCGCACTTTGGGGGGCATTCGTGCCCCCTCTTTTTTTGGGGCTGGGCAATCGCCCGAATGGGCATGGTCTGCGGTGGATTACATCGCGGCAGCTGCGTTCAACGGCACTCGACTCCGAGCCCCCTATCGCTCATCGGTTCGGAGTAGTTACAGGCAGGGAAAAAGCTTATTGGGTGTCTGGGGGGATTGGACCATTACACACCTTTCCACAGGAAGTACGCAATGGCTGCCGCGAGTGCAAGTGGCGGAGCAAGCCACTTTGCCAGCGCTAGCCAAAGCTCGCGTGGGGTTGTTTGCTTGGTCTGGCGCCAGACTCTCAACACACCAGCCAGTTCTTCTGCGGGGAAGTCGTACGGCTTGCCGCTCTTGATCTGTTCCGAGATGATCTGCAACTCGTCAACTGTTCGCCCGGTTTCAAACACATCGCCGTTTGAACCGGTGGCAAAGGAGTACGGGAAGTCGAGCATGCGTGACTTGGCGATGTCTTCGTCGTCTGTTGGCAAGAAGCGGCAGCCTGGGCAGACAGCGACGTGATTCTTCTTGAAGCTGCCGCAACGTATGCAAAGTGCTGTGTTCGCCATGCTTGTGGCTCTTGGGTTCCGCGATGCGCGCGATTGGCGGGCTGTGCGGCCTAACTTTGTTTTAGGGCGACTGCCCTGCTGCGTAACATCGTTGCTGCTCCAT
>JAJTBM010000164.1 GCA_021286885.1 Rhodocyclales bacterium | reverse complement strand
GTACCGGTCGAGCAGAACGCCCAGGTGCAGGCACACGTTTACGCTGGCCAGCACGGCCGCCACGGCAATCAGGGGTGCCGCAAACAGCACCCGCCCGACCACCCATTCCCCCACCAGGGCAGCGATGACCATCCCGCAGGCCGAACACCAGCGCAGGCCGATCAGATGTTGCAGGGACACCATCGGCAGCGGGTCGACGGGTTTTGCGGGAAAGGCCTGCATGGAAATTCCAGAAAAAAGCAGAGGGTGCGAAAGCGGGGGCGGTCGGTCGGGTATTACGCGCTTGCGGTGCAGTCCGGGCGTGCTGGGACAAGACTTCTTCAGCCTACTTGAGCAAGCGCAGTGCGGGGAGTGGCCAAACGTCGCAGGGGCAGCCCCGCGTGTTGTGGCCTGCGGCTGCGGCGCCTTGCCGCGCGGCAACGGGTCACTTTTTACCCGTCGTCACATTCGCAACAATGCGCCCCGTCTGCAGCTTTCCAGGCGGCAGACATCCTCCAGCCGGGAGGGCACGGCCTACGCTCTCCCGGCCCCTTTCATGGCCTGATTCAAGTGATGGGGACGATCCATGCAGCGCACCCGATTCGCATTCCTTCGTAGCCGGCTGAGCCGTGAAATTGCGGCGGCGCTGGTGCTCAAGCTGTGTCTTGTGGCGGTGCTCAAAGCACTCTTTTTTTCTGCCCCGCCCGAGCGTGTGGACGTGGCGTCAAGGCTGGAATCCAGGCTGACAAACCACCCACCGGGCAGCAGAGCAGAAGTTCGTCCGGCTGCCCCATCCACCCTTCTGACGGAGCACCCATGATCAACGAAACCGTCGTCGATCTTTCGCGGCTGCAGTTTGCGGCCACCGCCCTGTACCACTTTCTGTTTGTGCCCCTGACCCTGGGCCTGTCCTGGCTGCTGGTGGTGATGGAAGCGACCTATGTCATCAGTGGCAAGGAGATCTACAAGGACATGACCCGCTTCTGGGGCAAGCTTTACGGGATCAATTTTGCCCTCGGCGTTACCACCGGCATCACCATGGAGTTCCAGTTCGGCACCAACTGGGCGTATTACTCCCATTACGTGGGCGACATCTTTGGTGCCCCGCTGGCCATTGAAGGGTTGATGGCCTTCTTTCTCGAATCCACCATGGTGGGTCTGTTCTTCTTTGGCTGGCAGCGCCTGTCCCGCCCCGGGCATCTGATGGTCACGGCCCTGATGGCCCTGGGCACCAATCTTTCGGCGGTGCTGATCCTGATCGCCAACGGCTGGATGCAGAACCCGGTGGGCTCCGCCTTCAATCCGGTCACGCTGCGCATGGAGCTGACCGACTTTGCTGCGCTGGTGCTCAATCCGGTGGCCCAGTCCAAATTCGTGCATACCGTGTCTGCCGGCTACGTGACAGGTGCCCTGTTCGTGCTGGGCATCTCGTCCTGGTATCTGCTGCGTGGCATTCACGTGGAATTCGCCCGGCGCTCGTTCCGGGTCGCGGCGGCTTTCGGGCTGGCCGGGATCGCCTCCACCCTTGTGCTGGGCGATGAGTCCGGCTATTCGGTGGGGGAGGCCCAGCGCTCCAAGCTGGCGGCCATCGAGGCCATGTGGGACACCGAACCGGCCCCCGCCGGCTTCAACCTGATTGCCTTTCCCAACGAGGCCCGGGAGGCGAACGATTTTGAAATCCATATTCCCTACCTGCTCGGCCTGATCGCCACCCGCTCCACCACCGAGGTGATCCCGGGCATCAAGGAAATCCGCCAGCACAACCGGGCCCGTATCGAATCCGGGATCGAGGCGGTGCGCGCCCTGGAAATCATCCGCAAGCAACCCGGCAATGCCGAGGCCCAGGCCCGTTTCAAGGCCCATGAGGCCGATCTGGGCTTCGGGCTGCTGGTGAAGAAATACGTCAGCAATCTGGATCAGGTCAGCCCGGAGATCATCACCCAGGCCGCTCGGGACTCGGTGCCCCGCGTCGCCCCCCTGTTCTGGGGCTTCCGGGTGATGGTGGGCGCGGGGCTGCTGATTCTGGCGCTGATGCTCACCGCCTTCTGGCACAGCCTGCGTGGCAGCTTCTGGCACAAGCCCTGGCTCTTGCGCTGGGCCCTGTATTCCATCCCGCTGCCCTGGATTGCCATTGAGGCGGGCTGGTTCGTGGCCGAGTATGGCCGCCAGCCCTGGACGGTGTATGGCGTGCTGCCCACCCATCTGTCGGCCTCCAGCCTGTCCGAGGCCAGCCTGTGGGGGTCGATTGCCGGTTTTGTCGGTTTCTATTCTCTGCTGCTGGTGGCCGAGATGTACCTGATGTTCAAGTACGCCCGCCTGGGCCCCAGTGTTCTGCATGGCAAGACTGCCTGAGGTGAAATCATGCTCGACTACGCATTTCTGAAAGTCATCTGGTGGGCCCTGGTGGGGGTGCTGCTCATTGGCTTCGCCATCATGGATGGCCACGACATGGGCGTGGGCACCCTGCTGCCCTTCTTGGGCAAGGACGATACCGACCGGCGGGTGATGATCAACACCGTCGCCCCCCACTGGGACGGCAATCAGGTGTGGTTCATCACGGCGGGCGGTGCGGTGTTTGCCGCCTGGCCCATGGTGTATGCCACCGCTTTCTCTGGCATGTACTGGGCGCTGTTGCTGGTGCTGTTTGCGCTGTTCTTCCGGCCCGTGGGCTTTGAGTACCGCTCCAAACTGCCCCATCCGGCCTGGCGCAAGGGATGGGACTGGGGGCTGTTTGCCGGGAGTGCGGTGCCCGCGCTGGTGTTCGGGGTCGCCTTTGGCAACCTGCTGCAAGGGCTGCCGTTCAGTCTGGATGAGAGCCTGCGTTCCAGCTACTCCGGCAGCTTCTGGGCGCTGCTCAATCCGTTTGCGCTGCTGGCTGGCGTTGTGAGTCTCTCCCTGCTCTGCATGCAAGGGGCCAGCTTTTTGGCCCACCGCACCGAAGGCGAACTGCAGCAGCGCGCCATCCGGGCGACCCGGGCGGCGGGTGTCGTGATGCTGATCGCGTTCTCGCTGGCCGGCATGTGGGTTACCCGGCTGGATGGTTTCGTGCTCAACGCGATTCCCGATGTGCACACCACCCTCAATCCCCTCATGAAGGAAGTCAGCCGCGCCCCCGGTGGCTGGCTGAGCAATTTCAACAATCTGCCTTTCCTGTGGATCATTCCGCTACTGGCCTATACCGGGGCCGGTCTGGCCCTGGCCTGCGTGGGGCGGGGCTACACCCTGGCGGCCTTTGTGGGCAGCTCGGTGGCCTGCGCCGGGGTGATCCTCACGGCGGGGGTGGCGCTTTTCCCCTTCGTGCTGCCCTCTTCGATCCAGCCCGGCGCCAGCCTGACCCTGTGGGATGCCTGCTCCAGCCAGCTGACCCTCAACGTGATGTTATGGGTCGCCCTGATCTTCACCCCCATCGTGCTCGCCTATACCGGCTGGGCCTACCGGGTGATGGCCGGCAAGGTGACACGCGACTACATCGCCGCCAACGACAAGCAACTCTACTGAACACAGAAAGGAATATCGCCCATGTGGTACTTCACCTGGATCCTGGGGCTGGGCTTCGCCGTCCTGCTGGCGGTTATCAATGCCCTGTGGCTGGAAGCACAGGAGAGGCCGCAGGACTGAGCACCTCTCATCCGGTCACGGTCGGCTAATTTCAGAAAAGCGCAGGCTTGGGTATCTGCCCGGGCCTGTGCCTTTCCATACTTTCCTTATAAGCCGCGCAAACTTCTCACGCCCCACCATACCGCCTCTTCAAATACCGAATAGGCCGAGAGATCCGTGTGGGCGAAGCGGATGGGGCCGTCGGCCTCGGCGGCGGTGCGTAGGCCGGGGTGATCCAGGCTGCCGGGGGTGGGGATGGGCATGCCGTGGCCGCGCAGGGTGCATTCGATGCTGGGGCAGCGGGCGAGCAGGGCCTCGCGGCCATAGATGGCAAACAATTCCTGGCCGGCCAGGTCGAGGAGGTCGGCGGGGCTGGCCTGTTGGAGCCAGGCGCGCTGGCGGGCCGGGTCGCCCGGGAGGGCGTGGTAGGCGGTGAATACGGTGTGGGCGGGGCGGGCCTGGCGTATCCATTGGTGGGTGGCCACCACCCAGCCCAGGCCGGGGCTGGCGTGGATCACGTTGTCCCAGGCGAGGCCGGGGCCGGGCAGGGTTTCGGCGGGAAAGCCTTCGAGCCGGAAGCTGCTGACCAGCCACGGCGCCTGGGCGGGGATGCAGGCCGGGTCCAGGCCGTGCTCGGCGGGGTGCTCTAGCAGTCGGGCGGCCACCCGCAGGGGCAGGGCGCAGATGACCCGGCGGGCGCGGATCAGGCGGGTGTGGCTGCCGTCGTGGATCAGCACTTCGGCCCCCCGGCGCTGGGGCTGGATGCGCAGGGCCCAGCCCCGCTGCTGGCATGGGGCCGGAATCCCCTGGCGCATGCCCTGGGCGAGGGCGTCCAGCCCTTCGGGCCAGGTGAGCATGCTGCCCGGGCTGGCGTTGGCGGCCTGGCCGTTGCGGCTGGCAAAGTAGTGAATGCCGGCCCAGGCGGA
This sequence comes from Rhodocyclales bacterium, assembly GCA_021286885.1. Taxonomy (GTDB): domain Bacteria; phylum Pseudomonadota; class Gammaproteobacteria; order Burkholderiales; family Rhodocyclaceae; genus Zoogloea. The sequence continues at coordinate 2,212 of JAJTBM010000164.1, read as the reverse complement.
GACGGTCTGGCTGGCAGCGCCGTATTCATCCCGGCAGATGTAGTCCAGATAGGCCAGCAGGCGGGGGTCGTGGTGGCCTTCCTGGGCCAGCCAGTGGCTGAAACTGTGCTGATCCAGCTGCCGCCAGCGGGCGTCGCTTGAGGCTCGCGCCCGGGGGATGCAAAAGGCGCGTCGCCCGTCACTGCCCCGGGCGTCGCGAAACACGGCCATTTGGGCAAAAAAGGCGGCAAAGGCCGGGTGCTCGGCCCCTTCCGGGAGCAGGCCTTCATCCCATTCCTGGCCGAGCAGGATGCGTTCTTCGGGGCTGTGCACCAGGGCGCGCTCGGCATAGCGCGGGCGTTCGTGCTGGGGGCCCGCTTCGATCACCCCGAGGGCGTGGAGCAGGCTGCGCACCTCGGTGGATTCCTGAGAAATGAGCGGCAGGTAATGGGCGCCCCGGGGGTGGGGCACCGGGCCGGAGGGGCTGTCCCAGCGCCCGCTGGCGGCGTTGCCGTTGGGCTCGGGGCCGTCGATCAGCAGAAAATCCCGTTCGCCGGCCTGGGCCAGGGTCCAGGCTGCGCTCAGCCCGGCGATGCCGCTGCCCAGGATCAGAACGCCCGTGTGCGTCACCCCCTGGGGGGCAGGCCAGGCCTGGGGCGTACGCAGGGCGTGCCCTTCGGCCATGCCGGGGGTGAGCCGGATCAAGGGCGGGCGGGCGCCGGGCCGGTGGCAGCCCCCGGCCAGGGCGCCGGGCAGCGCCAGGCTGGCGCGCAGGAAGTGGCGACGATCCATCAGCGCATCACCTGCCGCCAGTCCTCCTCGAAATAATGGACGAGCTGCTGGGTGTTGAGCCGGTTGGGCTCCACCGGGCGGGGGGCCATGTCGGGGGGAAACTGGAACATCAGCCGGGTGCTGTCCTGATCCAGAAAACGGGTGGGAATGCGGTATCGGGTGGGCGGCTGGTAGCCCCCGTGGCGGGTGGCGAGGTTGAAGCCCCATTCGCCAAACGAGGGCACGTAGGCGTGATAAGGGTGGGTCTGGAAGCCTGCTTCGCGCAGGGTGGCATCAATGCACCAGTAAGAGCGGGGGGCAAACCACGGGGAGGTGGATTGCACCACCAGAATGCCCCGTTCCGAAAGGTGATGGGCCATCAGCCGGTAGATGGGCACCGAGTAGAGCTTGCCCAGGCCGAAGCTGGAGGGGTCGGGGAAGTCGGCGATGATGAGGTCGAAGCTATCCGGGCTGGTTTCGAGCCACTGGGCCGCATCGGCGTTGATGACCTGGACGCGGGGGTTGTTCAGGCTGTTCTGGTTGAGCTGGGTGAGCAGCGGGTGGGTGCTGAACAGGTGCGTCATTTCCGGGTCCAGATCCACCAGGGTGATGTGCTGGACTTGGGGGTGGCGCAGGATTTCGCGCACCGCGAGGCCGTCGCCCCCGCCCAGCACCAGCACCGAGCGGGCGCCGGGCAGGGTTTCCAGGGCCGGGTGGACCAGGGCTTCGTGGTAGCGGTGTTCGTCCCGGGAAGAGAACTGGAGATTGCCGTTCAGATACAGGCGCAGATCGTCCTTCCAGCGGGTGAGCACCAGACGCTGGTAGGGGGTGGTGCTGGCATGGATGATTTCGTCGCCGAACAGGCTTTTTTCTGACCAGCGGGTGAGCTGCTCCGAGCCGGCCATGCCTCCCAGCAGCACCAGCGCCAGGGCCAGCCCGCGCACCAGGCGGCGGCGCGGGGCGTGGATGTCCTGGCGGTAATGCCACACCGTCCAGAGGGCCACGCCCACGTTGGTGAGTCCGAACAGAATGCCGCTCCGGGCCAGCCCCAGGCGCGGTGCCAGCACCAGCGGAAACAGCAGCGACACCACCAGGGCGCCCAGGTAATCGAAGGTCAGCACCCGGCTGACCAGTTCGCTGAAGCGGGTCTGGCGCTGGTTGAGCACCCGCATCACCAGCGGGATTTCCATGCCCACCAGCACCCCCAGCACAAACACCAGCGCATACATCACGCTGCGAAAGGGGGCCGCCATCCAGGCAAACAACACAAACAGCAGGGTGGCCGAAAAGCCCCCGATCAGGCCCACCAGCAGCTCGATATCCACGAAGCGGGTGAGGCTGTCCTCATCTTTCACATACTGTGACAGATGGGAGCCCACCCCCATGGCGCACAGATAGCAGCCGATGATGGATGAAAACTGGAGCACCGTATCGCCCAGCAGATAGCTGCTCAGGGCCCCGG
>JAJTBM010000163.1 GCA_021286885.1 Rhodocyclales bacterium | reverse complement strand
CTTAAGGCAGCGATTGCGGTGCTCTTGCCTGCACCTACGGTCCCGGAGATGACGATTTTATTATGGCGGGCACGCTCAGATTGCATGGAGTAGTTTCCTGAGTATTCTCGAAAGGATAGATGGCTTCTGGGGGCTGGACTCCTTGTTGGGGGTGCCTTCCGCCGTTGCAACATCCGTTTGTACTACAGGAGCTATTGAAGCATCAAGCAGGCCCGAAAAGCGCGCCGAACTGTAAATTGAGAATACATATCGCTGTGGAATGGCCAGACGGCGTGCAACTTCCACCGGACTGGCGATATTTGCGGTCCAGAAGGCGACGATGCGCAGGGCGTGGGGCGTGACAAAAATCCGGCTGAAGTTGGGCCAGGCGCGCAGCCGCACCCCCGCGTGGGGGTTGGTGCCTTCCGGCAAACGCCCCCGGGAGGCCCAGGTGGCCAGGTTCCAGAGCAGATCTTCGGCGTTGAAGATGGTTTCGACTCCGGTGGTTTCGGTGAAGATGGCTGCCGGCACAATGCGCGCGATGGATTCGGGCAGCTGGGTCATGGCAATGGGGCGCAACTGGTTGTCCCGGAAGGCGGTCACGCAGGTGGGGGCGGGTTTGGGCTGCACGCCGATCAGGCGGGGCAGGCCCGAGACCACATGGGGGCGGCCGCTTTGCACGGCCATCTCCACCGCTTGGTGCAGATGGCCGATCAGGTACTGGCTAGGGGGAAAGTAGATTCGCTCGGGGATGCTGCTACCCGCCTGCTGCCCGATGTCTTCGCCGTTGCCGCACAGATCGTGCTCGTCTTCGGTGCCCATGCGTTGCCCCAGGGATTCTTGGGGGGCGTCTGGGCCGGGCTGGCTCAGGGGGGCCGTGTTGATGGTATGGCGGCTGGAGGGCAAGGCAATGGCGCGGGAGGCCTCTTCAGCCGTTTTGAGCAGGATGTTGGGCAGGGTTTCCAGGTTGAGGGGCTTGCCCAGCACGAGGCAGTTGGCCATGCGTGGGGCGTGATCCTTGGGCTGGAAGGCATAGCAGACGACGCCAATGCGCGGAAAGGAGGCCAGCTGCGCCAGGGCGTCTTCAACGCCGGGGCGGTCGCAGTCCAGCAGTACGACCTGGGCTTTGGGCAGCTCGCTGACCAGCTGTACGGACTTCTTCCAGTGGCGTTCAACCGATAGGCCAATGAGGCGGGCATCCATGCTGCCTACATGATGCAGGAGCAGGTTGATGGAGGATTCTGCAGGGAGGGGGCTTTGAGGGCGGCTCATGGGGGTCCGCTATGGATGTTGGAATAGGGAGTGCCGTATTCTAATGCGGAGTCATGACCAGCCTGAAGCATCAGGCCGGAATTGCCAGACTATGTGGCACCTGACGCAAGAATTCACGCTCCCCTTCGACTGGGCGGGCGAGCACCACGCCGGGAAGGGCCACGCAGGGGTCATGGCACTGGATGCCATTGTGCAGGCGGCTGCTCAGGTAAGTACCCATTTCGTGTTGCTCAAGGGCGTCGTAGTGGGTGCGCAGCATGCGCAGGCGCAGATCCTGGCCAAAGCTGCCGAGCACGATCCACAGATCGAGCACGGCAGCGGCCAGTTCGACCGGATCCCCGAGACTGTGCCAGAGGGAGATGCGCTGCACATGGGAGTGCAGGTTCTCGGGGCGGCGCCCCACCTCGGCAGCCAACAATGCGCCCGTGGCGGGCGAATGCCAATGGGCCGCGATGTTGAGCGTGCGCACCGGCAGTCCAAAGACGGCCGGCGGCGCCGGGGGGCGGATGCGCGCCGGGTTCTCAGGGTCGGTCAGGAAGAGGTTCATCAGGCGGTGTGTGCTTAATGACCCAGGGTGGAGATGATGTCGATCATGAACTCCACGTCTTCTTGTTGCAGGATCTGCCAGCGGCTCAGGCCCAGGCTGGTGAGCATGGCTTGACCCTTGTCGGTTTCGTGCATGCTGGCCAGTAGCTGGCTGATCGCATCGGCTTTCTCGAGGGCGGCGGGGCCGACCAGGAAAACGTGCTGGATGCTCTGCATTTCGCTGGTGACCAGCACCTTCAGATCCCGTTGCACCAGGGAGGACAGGCTGTTGAAGGCTTCCACCGGCATGAAGCCCACATCCACATTGCCACGCAGCACTTCCTTGGCCACCTGAATATAGGTGTCGCGCACGTTATCCTGGATGTTGCTGGCGTCCAGGTTGGCGGGTTCCAGCAGGATGTGGCCGATGGTGTTGATGGCCGGATCATCCACATAGGCCAGGCGGGTGCCGGGCTGCAGGTCGCGGATTTGGTTGATCGCGTTGCCGGCGGCGGTAAACACCACCATTTCGTCGGCGTGGTCGGCCGGCTTGGCAATCGCCTTGAAGCCCTTTTCGCGCACCAGCAGGGAGGCGTCGAAGGGGTTGGCGTAGATCATATCCACCTGGCCGGCGGCAATGGCGTCGCGCTGGCTCTTGAAGCTGTCGTGCAGCTCCAGGTGGATGGATACTTCAAGGGAGCGCTGCATCCAGGTGTTGAAGATGTACCAGTCGGAGATGCGCTCGTTGGGGAAGCTGGGGCTGACCGTGAAATTGATCGTCATGGCGGCTTAACTCATGGTCTTGTAGAGGGCTTCAGCGGCGGCCACCTTCTCGCGGGAAGGTTCGCGGCGTACGGAGGTGTAGCCGACGATCTCGCCGTTGCGGACGTTGGGCACCACGGTCGCATAGACCCAGTAGTGGCCGCCGTCCTTGCGCAGGTTCTTCACATAGCCATGCCATTGTTTGCCGGCATGTACGGTTTCCCACAAGTCCTTGAAGGCGCCGTGGGGCATGTCGGGGTGACGCAGCAAACAGTGGGGTTGCCCGATCAGCTCGGCCTCTTCGTAGCCCGCCATGTCGACGAAGGACTGATTGCAGTGGGTGATGATGCCCTGGGTGTTGGTGCGGGAGACGATCAGCTTGCCCTGGGGGTAAGGGGTCTCGATACCGGTCACATACACCCGGCGGGTGGAGCCGTCAGCGTAGGTCAGCACGTGCTCACTGGCTTCGCCGGTGATCCATGCGGGATTCATGTCGGCAATCATGGGGTCTCCTTAACCGAGAATCTTGCCGATGGCGTCGGCGGCGCGGCGTACGTCGAGAAACACCAGGCCCAGCTTGGCATTGGGCTTGGCCATCACGGTCAGCACGGCATCAGCGCCGGCCTGAACCATCAGCACGTAGCCCTTTTCACCCTTGATGAGCACCTGTTCCAGGCTGCCTCGGGCCAGTTCGCGGGCGGTACGATCACCCAGGGACAACATGGCAGCACTCATGGCACCGACCCGGTCTTCATCCACGGTGGTCGGGAGCAGGGCGGCCATCATCAGACCGTCCGACGAGATGATTGCGGAGGCCTCGATGTCGGCGGAAGTGCCGTTCAGGTCATTGAGGACGGTTTGAAGCATGTTGGAGCGCATGAAGAGCACCTCTTAAGTAGGAATATCTGTGGGGCAGCACGGGATTTAACCCGAATGGCATTTTCGCTGGAAAGCGTGTCGATCCTTGTTGTGCCGGATTCCGTTTTGTCATTATTTCACAAATCGGATGGATTTTCAGGAACTAGTTCCGCATTGCACAAACAAGGCTAGTTTGTCAGGAAAAGGTAAAATCGGGAAATTAGCTATTTGTGAACGGAGTAAGCCCATGAATTTTGACAAACAAGTAGATGCCCGAGGGCTCAACTGCCCCCTGCCCATCCTGCGCGCCAAGAAAGCTCTGGCTGAGATGCAAAGCGGTCAGGTGCTCCAGGTGCTCGCCACCGACCCGGGGTCGGCCAAGGATTTCGCCGCCTTTGCCCGTCAGACGGGCAATGAGTTGCTGACCCAAAATACGTTGCCGGATCAGAGTTTTGAGTTTTTTCTGCGCCGCAAGTAATACCCGCAATGCGTTATCCATGCAATAACAAGGCCAGCAGGATTGATCCGGGCTGGCCTTGTTATGGGGGATGCCGCTGCGGTGCAGGGTGATGCCTGCTTACAGATTGTCGAGCCGGCTGTAATCCAGAATCGCCGCCTCCCGGGGTGACTTGCGCTGCCAGGCGGCGTGGATTGCATCGCTCACCGGCCAGAAGCGCGGGTTGGTGCGGCGCACGCCGTAGCGCTCCACCAGGGCCACCAGATCGGCCTCACTCTCCAGGGCGGCAACCTGTTTGGCAAAGTCGGGGAGTTCGGCCTCGCTTACCCGAAAAATCAGGTTCGGATAGGCCCCCGCGAAGCCATCCAGGGCCAGCAGTCGGTCTTCGGCGGGCAGGCGCCGGCTTTCTTCCCGGAACAGTTCGGCCACGTTGCTGTGGGCGCTGTTGCGCACCAGGGAGAACACCTGCAGGGGCTTGCGCCGGTCGGTGGGCTCCAGGGCCACCAGGCTCAGTTCGGGCATGCGAGATGCTGGCAGGCCGCTCACCCGGTTCAGGTTCTGGAGCGCGGCCAGATCGGTGGCGCTATAGCCCAGGCCCTGAAAATCCAGCCGAGCCTCCCGCACCGGCTTCAGGCGCTGCTGGATGCTGCGGTAAAACTCGTCCAGGGGGTCGCTGCTGCGGTAGCGGATGCCGGTTTCGCCGGGGTAGTAGCGGGCCGCATCGGCAAACTCCCGGATGCGCAGATCGGGCTTGCCCCGGTACCACTGGTCCAGCACCTTCTGGCGCTCTTTCAGGGGCAGGAAGGTAAGGAAGTTCTGTTCGCCCTCCATGCGCAAAAAATCCATGTAGAGCCGGGGGGAAAGCTGGTGCCCGACGTTGCCGTACACGTCAAACCCGGCCACCAACAGATAGTGCATGCGCTCAAACAGCGGATAGCCCAGCAGCAGCGTGGTCTGGGGGCGATCCCCGGCCAGGCCCCGGATCACCGATGCGCTGTCAAAGTGGCGCAACACCGTCAGCCCGGCGGTGGGGTTGTGCCCATCGCCATCCCACAGGTCAGCCAGGCGCGGAGCGGTCTTGCCCTGGAGCTTGGCCGCAAAACCAGCCTTGGCCTTCAGATATTCTCGCTCGCCCCGGGCATAGCGATGCCAGGCCAGAATGCCCATGCTTCGGTCGTCTTCGGCGGGCATGCGCAGATTGGGCTGGGTGGCTTCCAGCAGCGCGGCGGTGTGGCGGGCGAGTTCGCCTTCCGGCGAGAGGAAGATCACCCAGAAATGATCGTTGATCACGTTGAGCGCCACCTGGCCCCGGCACACGGGCCCTTTCATGAAACCCATCAGGGTGAAGCGGGCGTCATCCAGCATGAAGCGGTAACGGGCATCCACCGGCAGATCGTGGAAGGTGGCGAAGGGGTTGGAGGCGGTTTTCGGGTCGTAGCCCGGCAGGCGTTGCACTTGGAGCGGCGCATCAAAAAACCACTGGCGCAGCCGTGCCATGCGCGCCGGGCCCAGGGGCAGGGGCATGAAGGTCTTGGCCACCGGGGTCGCCTCCAGGGGGCGCAGGCGGTAATACACCCGCGCCACCTCGGGATCATCGTAGGGGCGCCGGGTGGCGATCACGTCGATGGGCTGGCCCGGGGCCGTGCGGCTGCGCACCAGCTCGAACAGGGGGCCCGGGTGCTCCTCAAAATACAAATGGCCGATGTACCAGTGCTCGAAGATGTAGCGGGCGGCCAGCTGGGCCTGGGGGCTATCGCCATTGAGCAGGGCCTCCCAGGCGGCCACGTCCCGCGCCACGGCGGGGGCCAGGGGCGCCGGAGCGCTGGGCGGGGCGCCTGCTTCGATCCAGCGGCTCAGGGTTTCGTGTTCTGCGGCAGACAGGGCCGGCAGGCCGTAGGGCATGCCCCATTGGGGATGCTGGCGCATGTAGCTATCGAAGCTTTCGATGCGCGGGCACATCTGGCTGCGATCCAGGCTCAGGTCTTCATCGCTGAAATCTTCTGCCGGCAGGGGGCCGCTCCTGGGGCCCGGGTTTTGCTGCTTCATGCCCAGGATGCGATACAGCACGCTCGCCTCCAGGTTGGCCTCGGGGCTCGGGCTGCGCTCGTTGAGCACCGGGAAAAAGCCCTTTTCGCGCCACGCTTCGTTGCTGTGGGCATCCAGCCCCAGGCGGGTGGGCTCGGCGGCCAGCAGCCGGGTGCTGGAATACACCGAATCAGGCCGGGCGCCCCGGGTGATCCCGTCGTAGCGGCTCAGGTTGAGCTGGCAGGGGGAGTCGTAGCAGGCGTGGCAGCTCACGCAGCGTCTATCCAGGATGGGGCGCACCTGGGTGCGGTAATCGGGCGCGGGGGCCACCGGCAGCACGGGGGCGTCGTAGCGCCCCGGGTCGGCGGGGCCGAGCTTCTCGTCCAGCTGGTGGGCGGTGATCACGGTGGTGCAGCCGGCCAGCACCAGGGCCAGCAGGGCGAGGGAGGAAAGCTGTTTCATCGGTGTGGGCGCGGGCGGGTCATATAGCAGGCCTCCGCGCCATAGCTGGCAAGCTTGGCCTGGAGGTCGGAGGTGAGGGGCGCGGGCACAAAACCCAGCCGCGCCCAGAAGCTTTGGGAGTTCTGAATGGCGATCAGGTGGGCCGGCAGCCCCCGGGCATCGGCCAGGGCCAACAGCTGATGGGCGAGGGCCTGGCCCACCCCCATGCCCCGCGCCCGGGGCGCCATGGCCAGATCATGCAGGTACAGGGTATCGGGCGCCGTGGGCAGCACGCAGGCTTCCGCATCCAGCAGAGGCGGGCGGGCGGCGGTCCAGGGCAGGGCGAGCAGATAGCCCAGCAGCCCACCGTCTGGGGCTAGCGCCACCCGGCAGGTG
>JAJTBM010000162.1 GCA_021286885.1 Rhodocyclales bacterium | reverse complement strand
CGCCCGCCAGCAGCACCAGCGCGTTGCGGTCGGCGGCCACCTGGGCGGTGTAGGCGGCCATGTCCCGGCGGGCGCCTTCCAGGCTGGTTTCGATCTGGCGTAGCTCCAGCTCGGTGCCCACCCCCAGCTCCACCCGGCGCTGGGTCAGGGTGTAGCTGGCCTGCTGGCTGGTGAGGGTGTCCTGGGCGATGGCGAGCAGGGCCGCGTCCGATGACAGGGTGAGGTAGGCGTTGGCCACCTCGGCCACCAGGCTGATGCGGGTGCTGCGCAGGGTTTCGGTGCTGGCCAGATAGCTTTCCAGGGCCTGGTCGCTCAGGCTCTGGAGGCGGCCAAACAGATCCAGCTCCCAGCTGCTCACCCCCAGCTGGGCCGAGGGGCTGCGGCTGGTGACGGCTTGGCCGGTGCCGTTCACCTCGCCGGGGGTGCGCTTGGCGGTGGTGCCGGCGCTGGCATTCACTGCCGGGAACAGCTCAGCCCGCTGGATGCGGTACTGGGCCTGGGCCTGGGTGATGGCGAGGGCGGTCTGGCGCAGATCCCGGTTGTTGGCCAGCGACATGTCGATCAGCTGCTGGAGCCGGGCATCGGTGAAGAACTCGCGCCAGCCCAGGGCGGGGGCCTGGCGGGCGCGGGCGTCATCGGCCTGGGAGGGCGTTTGCGAAGGCGTTTGCGCGGGGGTTTGCCCGGGGGTTGGCCATTGGGCGGCCACCGGAGCAGCCGGGCGTTCATAGCGGGGGGCGAGGGTGCCGCAGCCCCCCAGGGCGCCGGCCAGCAGCAGTACGAGGGTACGCATGGGGGCGTTCATCATTGGGCTCCTTGGGCTGGATTGGCGCTGTGGGGGCGGGAGAACAGGCGGCGCACCGCCACGAAGGCCAGCGGGATGAAGAAAATGCCGAGCACGGTGGCGGTGATCATGCCGCCCAGCACGCCGGTGCCGATGGCGATCCGGCTGGCGGAGCCGGCCCCGGTACTGATGGCCAGGGGCAGCACCCCCAGGGCAAAGGCCAGGGAGGTCATCAGGATGGGGCGCAGGCGTAGCTTGACGGCCTGGAGGGTGGCTTCGATGAGGCCGTGGCCTTTTTCTTGGAGCTGCTTGGCGAATTCGACGATCAGAATCGCGTTCTTGGCCGACAGGCCCACCGTGGTGAGCAGGCCCACCTGGAAGTACACGTCGTCCGACAGGCCCCGCAGGCTGGCGGCCAGCACGGCCCCCAAGATACCCAGGGGCACCACCAGCATCACCGAGAAGGGAATCGACCAGCTTTCATACAGGGCCGCGAGGCACAAGAAAACCACCAGCACCGAGATGGCGTAGAGGGCCGGCGCCTGGGCGCCCGAGAGGCGTTCCTGGTAGGACTGGCCCGTCCATTCGTAGCCGATGCCTTCGGGCAGCTGCTTGATGATGGCCTCGATGGCGTCCATGGCGGTGCCGGAGCTGACCCCGGCAGCCGGTTCGCCCACGATCTCGAAGGCCGACATGCCGTTGTAGCGCTCCAGCTGGGGCGAGCCCATGGTCCACTTGCTGCTGGTGAACACATTGAAGGGCACCATGTCGCCATTGCTGTTGCGCACGAACCATTGGTTCAGGTCTTCGCCCATGGCGCGGGCGGGGGCGTCGCCCTGCAGGTACACCCGCTTGACCCGGCCCTTGTTGATGAAGTCGTTCACATACGTCCCACCGCTGGCGGTGGAGAGGGTGTCGTTGATGTCCGACATGGCCAGGCTGAAGGCGCCGGCTTTCTGGTCGTCGATGTTGATCTGGAAGCGCGGGGTGTCGTCCTGGCCGTTCTTGCGCACCTTGGTCAGGCTCGGATCTTTGGCGGCGAGGGCCAGAAACTGGTCGCGGGCTTCCACCAGCTTGGCATGGCCAACGCCGGCCAGATCCTGCAGCTCCAGGTCGAAGCCGCTGCTGCTGCCCAGGCCCCGGATGGCGGGGGGCAGCACGATGAAAATGCGCGCATCCCGCACGGCAGACAGATCCCGGGTTGCGCGCCGGCTGAAGGCGGCCGCGCCGCTTTCGGCGGCTTCCCGCTCGCTCCAGTCCTTGAGCTTGACGAAGGCCATGGCGCCGTTCTGGGCGCTGGTGCCGCTCGACATCCCGTTGATGGTGACGATGCCGGACACTTCGGGCTGCTGGAGCATGTAATCCTCCAGCGCCTTGACCGCCTGGGTGGTGCGCTCCTTGGTGGCGCCTGCTGGCAGTTGAACCATGGCCATCACATAGCCCTGGTCTTCTTCGGGCAGGAAGGAGGAGGGCAGGCGCATCATCAGTACGGCCAAGCCCCCAATCAGCAGCACATACACTAGCGCCGCCCGCTTGCCGCGCTGGAGCAGGCCGGCCACGCCGTTCTGGTAGCGCTGGCTGTTTTCATCAAACTTGCGGTTGAACCAGGCAAAGAAGCCGGTGTGATGGGTGTGGCCGGGCTGGAGCAGGCTGGCGCACAGGGCCGGGGTGAGGATGAGGGCCACCAGCACCGAGAGCAGCATGGCCGAGACGATGGTGATCGAGAACTGGCGATAGATCACCCCGGTGGAGCCGCCAAAGAAGGCCATGGGCACGAACACCGCCGACAGCACCAGGGCGATGCCCACCAGGGCGCTAGAGATTTCGCCCATGGATTTGCGGGTGGCCTCCCGGGGGGAGAGGTTTTCTTCGCTCATCACCCGTTCGACGTTTTCCACCACCACAATCGCGTCATCCACCAGAAGGCCGATGGCCAGCACCATGCCGAACATGGTGAGGGTGTTGATGGAGTAGCCAAAGGCCGCCAGCACCCCAAAGGTGCCCAGCAGCACCACCGGCACCGCAATGGCCGGGATCAGGGTGGCGCGCACGTTCTGCAGGAAGAGATACATGATCAGCACCACCAGCACGATGGCTTCGATCAGGGTCTTGACCACTTCCTCGATGGAGATGCGCACGAAGGGCGTGGTGTCGTAGGCCACCACCGGGCTGAGCTGCATTTCTGCCGGGAAAAAGCGGGACAGCTCGTTCAGCTTGGCCTTCACCTTGTCGGCGGTTTGCAGCGCATTCGCGCCAGCCGCCAGCTTCACGCCGATGGCGGCCGAGGGCTTGCCGTTGTATTGCACGCTGATGTCGTAGCTCTCGCCGCCCAGCTCGATCCGGGCCACGTCGCGCAGGCGCACATTGGCCCCGTCGGCGGTGGTCTTGAGGATGATGGCGCCAAACTGCTCGGGGGTCTGGAGCTTGCTGCGGGCGGTGATGGTGGCGTTGATCTGCTGGCCGGCCTTGGCAGGCAGGCCGCCGATCTGGCCGGCGGTGACTTCGGTGTTCTGGGCGGTGAGGGCGCTCTTCACGTCCGAAGGCATCAGCGCGTACTTTTGCAGCCTGGCCGGGTCCAGCCAGATCCGCATGGCGTAGCCGGAGCCCAGGGCCTGCACGTCGCCCACCCCTTCAACCCGGCTCACCGGGTCGAGCAGGCTGGTGGAGATGTAGTCGCCAATGTCGATGGCGGTGATCTTGGGGTTGTCGGACACCAGCGACACCACCATCAAAAAGTCGGTGCCGGTCTTGGTGACCGTCACCCCCAGGTTCTGCACCACCTGGGGCAGCCGGGGTTCGGCCTGCTTGAGCTTGTTTTGCACCTGCACCTGGGCCACGTCCGGGTTGGTGCCCGCATCAAAGGTCAGGGTGATGGAGGCCGCCCCCGCCGAGGTGCTGTTGGACGACATGTAGGTGAGGTGATCCAGCCCCTTCATCTGCTGCTCGATGACCTGGATCACCGAGTTTTCGATGGTCTCGGCAGAGGCGCCGGTGTAGGTGGCCGAAATGGTGATCTTGGGCGGCGCGATGTTGGGGTACTGCTCCAGGGACAAACGCTGGATCGACAGGACGCCGGCCAGCATCACCACAATCGCAATCACCCACGCAAAGATGGGGCGGTCAATAAAGAATCGGGCCATGATCTCAGGCTCCCGGCTTGCCAGTGGTGGCGGAGGTGGCGGGGGCAGCAGGCGTAGCGGGGGCCGCAGCCTTGGCACCCTCCACCGGCACGGGGTTTACAACGCTGTTCGGGCGGGCCTTCTGGCTGCCTTCCACGATCACCTTTTCACCGGCCTTGAGCCCGCTACTCACCAGCCAGTTTTCGCCCATGGGGCGGGAGAGGTTCAGAGTGCGCAGCTCCACTTTGTTGTCGGCGCCCACCACCAGGGCCACCGGCTCGCCCTTCACGTTGCGGCTCACGCCCTTTTGGGGCACCAGCACGGCTTCCTGGGCAACACCTTCTTCCAGCACGGCGCGCACATACATGCCCGGCAGCAGCTCGCCCCTGGGGTTGGGGAACACCGCCCGCACGGCTATGGTGCCGGTGCTTTCGTTGACGGTCACGTCGGCAAACTGGAGCTTGCCTTCCTGGGTGTAGCGGCTGCCGTCTTCCAGGATCAGGGCCACGGCGGCCTGATCCCGGCCTGCCCGGCGCATCTGGCCCGCTTCAAAGGCCTTCTTGAGGCGCAGCACGTCGGCGCTGGATTCGGTCAGATCCACATACATGGGGTTGGTCTGCTGAATGGTGGCCAAGGCGGTGGTCTGGTTGGCGGTGACCAGGGCCCCCGGCGTCACGCTGGATTTGCCGATCCGGCCCGCCACCGGGGCGGTGATCCGGGTATAGCCCAGGTTGATGGCGGCGGTTTCGAGGGCGGCCTTGTCGGCGGCCACGGTGGCTTCGGCCTGCTTCACCGATGAAAGGGCGTCGTCCTTGTCCTGCTGGGCAATGGCCTTGATCTCGGCCAGCTCGGCATAACGCTTGGCCTTGAGGCGCAGGGTTTCCAGATTGGCCTCATCCTTGGCCAAGGTGGCTTTGGCGCTGTCGTAGCTGGCCTGGTAGGTGGCCGGGTCGATGCGGTAGAGCAATTGGCCGGCCTTCACATCGCTGCCTTCGGTAAACAGACGCTCGCGGATGATCCCGTTCACCTGGGGGCGCACCTCGGCAGCCACGGTGGCATTGGTGCGCCCGGGCAGCTCGGAGGTGAGGGTGATGGGCTGGGCCTTGAGGGTCACCACGCCCACCTCGGCGGGCCCCTGGGCGGGCGGCGGGGGCAGGCTGGACGAGTTGCAGGCGCTCAGCAGCGCGCAGCCCAGGGCGAGGGCGAGGGGGGAAATCCAGTGCCGGGGGGGATGGGTCATGGTCGAATCCTTTGTGGTTCTTGTGCGGTCTGGTGCGCCTTGCAGGCGGGGCGCATCCTTGCTTGCTCCGGATTCTCGGCGCCGAATGTGCAGAAAAATTGGAGAGAATGTGGAGTTCCGCCCCGCCTGGTTGCCCCCGGCGCCGGGGCGCGGCTTAATGGCGATCCATCCTGTTCCTGTGCCGAAAGACGCCCCATGAAACGCCGCTTCTCGTTCCCCCGGCCCGGCATCACCACCAAGCTTTTTCTGGCCGTATTGCTGGTGGCCCTGGCGGTTTTGCTGGCCATGGGGGTGGCCGGGCGCTGGAGCTTTGGCCGGGGCTTTATCGGGTATATGGATGAAATCGCCCTGGCCCGGCTAGACCAGAGCCTGCCGCGCTTTGTGCAGATGTACGAACGCCAGGGGAGCTGGGATTGGCTACGGGGCAACCGGCGGGCCTGGTTTCACATGCTGGCCCCCCGGGAGGCCGACGGGCCCGACCGGGGAGCCCCTCCCGCGCTGCGCGAGTTGCCCGAATCCGACCTGACCGGCGCCCTGTTCCGCATCGGGCTGGTGGATGCCCAGCAGCGTTTTGTGATGGGCAATCCCCACGCGGCCCAGGAGCCCCAGGCCCAGTGGCGCCCGATCAAGCTGGATGAACTGGTGGTGGGCTGGCTGGTGCTGGCCCCGTTCCAGAGCACCAGCGGCACCGGCGTGCAGCGTTTCTTTGATGAACAACTCCACGCCACCTGGATCGTGGGCAGCATCGCCGCCCTGTTTGCCGCCCTGGTCGCCTGGGGCCTGGCCCGGGGGCTGGTGGCGCCCCTCAAGGCCCTGGCGGCGGCCACCCCGCGCCTGGCTGGCGGCCATTACAACGAACGGGTGGATAACCCGGCCCACGACGAAGTGGGCCAGCTCGCCCGGGATTTCAACACCCTGGCCCGCACCCTGGAGGCCAACGAGCGGATGCGGCGGGATTTCATGGCGGATGTCTCCCACGAACTGCGCACCCCCCTGGCCGTGCTACGCGGCGAGCTGGAGGCCATGGAGGATGGCGTGCGCCCCCTGAACGCCGAGGCGCTGCTCTCCCTCAAGGCCGAGGTGCGGACCCTCACCCAGCTGGTGAATGATCTGAACGAACTGGCCCTGGCCGACGTGGGCGCCCTGGTCTATCGCCGCGAAGCCCTGGAGGTGGACGAAGCCCTGGCCCATAGCGTAGCCCCCCTGCGGGACGCCTACGCCCAGGCCGGGCTGGCCCTGGAACTGGATCTGGCCCCGGGGCTGTGGATGGAGGCCGACGCCCAGCGCCTGGGTCAGTTGTTCCGCAACCTGCTCCAGAACAGCCTGCGCTACACCGACCAGGGCGGCTGCCTGCGCATCGTGGCCCGGCGCGAGGGGGGCGAGGTGTGCATTGATTTCATGGATTCAGCCCCCGGCGCGGCGCCCGAGGTGCTGCCCAAGCTGTTTGAGCGTTTCTTCCGGGGCGAGGGCAGCCGCAACCGGGCCACCGGCGGCTCCGGCCTGGGCCTCGCCATCTGCCGCAGCATTGTGGAAGCCCACGGGGGTAGGATAAGCGCCCACGACTCCCCCCTCGGCCGGG
>JAJTBM010000161.1 GCA_021286885.1 Rhodocyclales bacterium | reverse complement strand
CAGGGGCGCCAGGGGGATCAGCTTTTCCAGGTCGGCCAGGGCTTCCGGGCCCAGCAGGGCCGGGGCGGAGTAGTGGTCGCCCCCGTGCACGATCCGGTGGCCAGCGGCCACGATCTCCAGGTTGGGGCTGTGCTCGTAGAGCCAGTTCAGCACCTCTTCGAGGGCGTGCTCATGCTCGTCGTTCTCGTCCTCGCAGTGGGGAAAGCTGCGGTCGATGTGCTCGCCCGTGCGGGTGTCGGTGGCGTGCAGTACCGGCGCCGCGCCGATGCCTTCCACCTGACCGAACAGGCGCGGCTTGGCGGCCAGGGTCGGATCCAGCGGATACATCGCAAACTTGAGGCTGGACGAGCCGGCATTTAAAACCATCACAGCGTGCTTCATACGAGGCGGACTCCCTTGCGGCGGTGGTGGGCCATCAGCTGGGCAATGGCGCAGGAGGCGGTGCGGGTTTCGGCGGTGTCGGCGCGGCTGGTCAGCACGATGGGCACCCGGGCGCCCAGCACCACGCCGGCCATCAGCGCATCGGCCAGGTATTCGAGCTGCTTGGCGACCATATTGCCGGATTCGAGGTCAGGCACCACCAGAATGTCGGCCTGGCCCGCCACCGGGGAGCGAATGCCCTTGGTCTTGGCGGCCACCAGCGAAACGGCGTTATCAAATGCCAGGGGGCCATCCAGAATGCCGCCCTTGATCTGGCCCCGGTCGGCCATCTTGCACAGGGCGGCAGCCTCGATGGTGGAGCGGATCTTCACGTTCACCGTCTCTACCGCCGACAGGATCGCCACCTTGGGTTCCTTGACGCCCATCATGATCGCCAGCTCAATGGCGTTCTGGATGATGTGCACCTTGTCTTCCAGGCTGGGCTCGATGTTGATCGCCGCGTCGGTGATCAGCAGCGGGTGGGGGTAGGTGGGCACATCGGCCATGAACACATGGGAGATGCGGCGGGCGGTGCGCAGCCCGGTCTCTTTGGCGACCACCTCGCCCATCAGCTCATCGGTGTGCAGGGAGCCCTTCATCAGCGCCTCCACTTCGCCGCTGCGGGCCAGCCGGACGGCGGTTTCGGCGGCGGCGTGGCTGTGGGGCACATCCACAATGCGCACCCCCGACAGGCTGATGGATTCACGCTCGGCCACTTCGCGGATCTTGGCTTCCGGGCCCACCAGCACGGGGATCACCAGCCCGGCTTCCATGGCCTGAATCGGGCCGCGCAGGGATTCGGAATCGCAGGGATGGGCCACCGCAATCGGAATCGGGTCCATGCCCCGGGTCAGGTCGAGCAGATGCAGATAGCGTTCGCGCCGGTCGGAGATGGTGATGCCGGGCAGTTCGATGCGCGGGCGCTTCACCTTCTGGGTGGGGGCAACCACCTCGGCGGTGCCTTCCAGCACCTTCATGCCATCCTGGTTTACACACTGGCAGTCCATCACCACGTGGTGGTTATGGGCCTGTTTTTCCAGGCAGGTGAGGGTGATGGTCAGGGTGTCGCCCACGGTGATCGGGCGCCAGAACTTCAGGGTCTGGCTTACGTACACGGTGCCCGGGCCGGGAAACTCGGTGCCCAGTACCGAAGAGATCAGTACGCTGCCCCACATGGAGTGGCCCACCACCTCGCGGAACTGGCTGGAGCGGGCAAATTCCGGATCCACGTGGGTGGGGTTCACGTCGCCAGACATCACGGCAAACAGGTTGATGTCTTCGGCGGTGAGGGTGCGGGACAACTGGGCAGCGTCCCCGACGGCAATTTCATCAAAGGTCCGGTTCTGGATGAACTCGGAAACGGGGGCGGTCGACATGGGGAAATCCTTTGTGCAATGCGGCAATGCCCCATTCTAGCCATGTGGCATGACAGACGGGGGCGTACTGGATCAAAGAAATGTTGCAATGCGAAACGCTGTGTGACTCACGTGCACTCGGCCTTCGAGAACTTAGGCGCAAAAGCCCCAAAAACCCCCGTGCTAGAATCCCGCCACTGCCAATCTCACTGGGTTTTCAGGATTTCCATGGATGTGATCATTCTCGCTGCTGGCCAAGGCAAGCGCATGCGTTCGGTACTTCCCAAAGTGCTTCAGCCCCTGGCGGGCAAGCCCATGCTGGCCCATGTGATCGACACCGCCCGCAGCCTGGAGGCCGGGCGCATCGTGGTGGTGTATGGCCATGGTGGCGAAGTGGTGCGCGACGCCCTGAATGCCCCGGATCTGGCCTGGGCTCGGCAAGATCCGCCCCAGGGCACCGGCCACGCCGTCCAGCAAGCCATGCCGCTGGTGGAAGATGGTGGCATCGCCCTGGTGCTGTATGGCGACGTGCCCCTGATTGGCGCGGCCACCCTGCGCCGTCTGCTGGCCGCCGCCAGTGAGCAGAGCCTTGCCCTCCTGACGGTCGGGATGGACAAGCCCACCGGCTATGGCCGCATCCTGCGCGATGAGGCAGGCCGGGTGCAGCGCATCGTCGAAGAAAAAGATGCGACCCCCGCCGAGCGCCTGGTTCAGGAAGTGAACACCGGCATCCTCGCCGCCCCCGTGGCCCGTCTGCGCCAGTGGCTGAGCCAGCTGCGCAACGACAATGCCCAGGGCGAGTACTACCTCACCGACATCATCGCCATGGCCGTGGCCGATGGCCTGGAAGTCATCACCGCCCAGCCGGACGCCTTCGAAGAAACCCTGGGCGTCAATAACAAGACCCAGCTGGCCGAACTCGAACGCATCCACCAAAAGAACATCGCCCGCCGCCTCACCGACGAAGGCGTGACCCTCATCGACCCGGCCCGCATCGACGTGCGCGGCGAGCTGATCTGCGGCCGCGATGTGGAAATCGACGTTAACTGCGTGTTCGAAGGCCGCGTCGAATTGGGCGACGGGGTGCGGATTGGCGCCAACTGCGTGGTGGTGAACGCCCGCATCGCCGCCGGCACCAAGATCAAACCCTTCTCCCACATCGAAGACACGGTGATGGGCGAAGCCTGCATCATCGGCCCCTACGCCCGTACCCGCCCCGGCACCGTGCTGGGCCAGGACGTGCATCTGGGCAACTTCGTTGAAGTGAAAAACAGCGTGATCGCCGACCACTCCAAGGCCAATCACCTGGCCTATGTGGGCGATGCCGACATCGGCCAGCGCGTCAATGTGGGCGCCGGCACCATCACCTGCAACTACGACGGGGTTAACAAATTCCGTACCGTGATCGAAGACGATGTGTTCATCGGCTCCGACACCCAGCTGGTCGCCCCCGTGCGGGTGGGGCAGGGCGCCACCCTGGGCGCCGGCACCACGCTGACCAAGGACGCACCCGCCGGCCAGCTCACTGTTTCCCGCGCACGCCAAGTCTCGGTGCCCGGCTGGCAGCGCCCGGAAAAGATCAAAAAAAGCTGAGCCTCAGGTTTCCTCCCTCACGCCCGATAGCTGCCCTAGGCTGGTATTTACACCCCCTTCCCCGATCCGGCCCCCGGTGGCCGGATGCTTCTGAGAGGTTTCAATCATGTGTGGCATCGTTACCGCCATTGCCCGTCGCAACATCGTACCCGTGCTGCTGGAAGGGCTGCGCAAGCTGGAATACCGGGGCTATGACTCGGCTGGTCTGGCGGTGCTCAAGACCGACGGCCAACCCCAGCTCCAGCGCCTGCGCGCCGTGGGCCGGGTCGCCGAGCTGACTACCCAGGCCGATGCCTGCCAGCTGAGCGCCGAAATCGGTATCGCCCACACCCGCTGGGCCACCCACGGTGTGCCCTGCGAGCGCAACGCTCACCCGCACATCTCCGGCGGCCTCGCCATCGTGCATAACGGCATCATCGAGAACTTCGAAACCCTGCGCAGCGATCTTCAGGCCAAGGGTTACGAATTCACCTCCGACACCGACACCGAGGCCATCGCCCACCTGCTGCACGACAAGTTGAAGGCCAACCCCGACCTGTTCGATGCCGTGCGCGCCACCCTGGCCGATCTGGTCGGCGCCTACGCCATTGGCGTGGTGAGCGAAGCCGAACCCGAGCGCGCCATTGTGGCCCGCAAGGGCTCCCCGCTGCTGCTGGGCGTTGGTGAAGACGGCCACTATGCCGCCTCCGACACCGCCGCCCTGCTGCAAGTCACCCGCCGGGTGGTGTACCTTGAAGATGGCGACGTGGCCGAGCTGCGCCTCGACGGCTACCGCGTCACCCGCCAGGACGGCACCCCCGTCGAGCGTCCGGTGAGCGTGTCCAACCTCTCTGCCGATGCCGTCGAGCTGGGCAACTACCGCCACTACATGCAAAAGGAAATCTTCGAGCAGCCCCGTGCCCTGGGCAACACCCTCGAAATGATTGCCGGTGGCGGCTCCATCACCCCCCAACTGTTTGGCAGCAACGCGCCCCTGGTGTTTGGCGAAGTCCGCCGGGTGCTGATCCTCGCCTGCGGCACCAGCTACCACGCCGGCCTCGTCGCCCGGTACTGGATCGAAGCCCTGGCCAAGCTGCCCTGCACCGTCGAAATCGCCAGCGAATACCGCTACCGCGAATCCGTGCCCGACGCCGATACCCTGGTGGTGGTCATCTCCCAGTCCGGCGAAACCGCCGACACCCTGGCCGCCCTCAAGTTCGCCAAGAGCCTGGGCATGACCAAGACCCTGGCGATCTGCAACGTGCCCGAATCCGCCATCGTCCGTGAATCCGCGCTGCGCTTCATCACCCGCGCCGGCCCCGAGATCGGCGTGGCCTCCACCAAGGCCTTCACCACCCAGCTCGCCGCCCTGGCCCTGCTCACGCTCACCCTCGCCAAGGTCAGCGGCCGCCTGTCTGAAGAAGACGAAGCCCAGCACCTCAACGCCCTGCGCCACCTCCCCGTGGCCGTGGCCAAGGTGGTCGAACTCGAACCCCAGATCGAAGCCTGGGCCCAGCGCTTCGCCGGCAAACACCACGCCCTCTTCCTGGGCCGGGGCATGCACTACCCCATCGCCCTGGAAGGCGCCCTCAAGCTCAAGGAAATCTCCTACATCCACGCCGAAGCCTACCCCGCCGGCGAACTCAAGCACGGCCCCCTGGCCCTGGTGGACAAGGAAATGCCCGTCATCGCCGTTGCCCCCAACGACGTGCTGCTCGAAAAGCTCAAATCCAACCTCCAGGAAGTCCGCGCCCGGGGCGGCGAGCTCTACGTCTTCGCCGACGCCGGCAGCGAAATCCCCGAAACCGAAGGCGTGCACATCCTGCAACTGCCCGAACACTACGGCCTACTCTCCCCCATCCTCCACGTCATCCCCCTCCAGCTCCTCAGCTACCACGCTGCGCTGGTTAAAGGCACCGACGTGGACAAGCCGCGCAATCTGGCGAAGAGTGTGACGGTGGAGTGAGGTGGGTGGGGGCTGACTGACTGGAGTAAATAAAGTCAGTCGGATCCGAATAAAGTTCGTCGGAGTCTGATCAAAGAGAAGGGGCCGGTGGCCCCTTCTACTTTTTCAGTTTGCGGGTATGCTGGGCCACCGGAGGTGGGCTCATGTGGAGCGATTGCTTTTCGGCCTTAGCGGACCTTCATACCATTGCGCTAAGATAGCTGCTATCAGCCAACAGCCGTCACTAACTGGGCACAATAATGGAGCTGTTCAGCATCCGGTCTACGCTACATAGAAGGCCTTCAGGGGGCTGCTCGACCATAAGAGATCCTGGTCCATCCAAGGAACACTGGATGCGTTAAACTAAATACCAGTTATCTCCGACCAATGCTCCTTCAAATCAAACAGGCGTAGTGTCGCCGCCAAAACCGTAGCCGAAAGCCACCAATGAATACAGTATTGACCACACCCGGTGACGAAGAAATTGAAGGCCTTGCTGCCAATGAGGACGGGGCTTGGGGGGACTATCCGATCGATACGGTACTGATCCGAAATGAAAACAGGACCGTACACGATGTACTACGACGGATTGAGAAAGGCTCGTTTATCATGGATCCAGAGTTCCAGCGGGACTTCATCTGGCCAGATGACAAGCAGAGCAAACTGATCGAGTCTGTTCTCATGCGCATCCCTCTGCCGGTGTTCTACCTTGCCGAGAACACGCATGGGCAGATGATCGTCGTCGATGGACTGCAACGGTTATCAACGTTTCAGCGCTTCGTACGCAATCAACTGCCACTGAAACTGCCTGATCAACAGGAGCTTAATAAAAAGCGATTTCAGGACCTTTCTCCAAAGCTTCAGAATCGTATCGAGGACTGCAACCTAATCCTCTACATTATTGACGCGAAGGTACCGGCGAAGGCTCTGCTCGACATTTTCGAGCGCGTGAACAGTGGCGTGCCTCTCACTCGGCAGCAAATGCGGAACTGCCTATATACAGGACAAGCGACGAAGTTCCTCCGGGATGAGTCAAGGACTGAACTTTTCTTAACTGCTAGTGGAGGAAGTCTGAAGTCTGAAACCATGCGTGACCGGGAACTGATCAATCGATTTTGCGCATTTCAGACACTCTCTCTGGAGAGCTACAAGGGGGATATGGACTTCTTCTTGGCGGAAGCACTCCAGCAGATGAACAAAGCTAGCAGCGAGTCGCTTGCTAAGCTGTCAGCACAGCTTAGAACGAGCCTGAAGAATAACCTCACGGTGTTCGACCGGCATGCGTTTCGCAAACATACGAACAAAGATCAGAACAGGAACACATTTAATGCGTCGCTTTGGGATGTGATGACGACTGGCCTATCCCAATATCCAGAGAATGTTGTGGAGGCTCGAGCCGATCAACTACGCAACGCTTTCTATCGCCTTCTTGGCGACAAG
>JAJTBM010000160.1 GCA_021286885.1 Rhodocyclales bacterium | reverse complement strand
GGCGCCGGCCCCCAGATGGATCTGGATGTCGAAATCAAAGCCCTGCACGCCCAGAATGCTCCGCCCGAGCAGGCCGGTGGCCCGGCGGGCGGCCAGCACGGCCTCCAGGTGGGGGCGCAGGTAGCGGTACTCGCCACGCAGGTAGAGAAAGCCGGTCTGGGCCCCCACCGCCCAGGCGGCGAGGCTCATGCCTTCAAATACCAGATGGGCGCAGCGGCTGAGCAGCACCCGGTCTTTGAAGGTGCCGGGTTCGCCTTCGTCGGCGTTGCACACGATGACCCGGGCCGGCCCCTCGCTGCGGGCGGCGGTGGCCCATTTGACGGCGGTGGCAAAGCCCGCGCCGCCTCGCCCGCGCAGGCGGGAGCGGTCCACCTCCTGGCGCCAGCCATCCCGGCCTTGTGGCAGGGCGGCTTCAAGGGCCGCACCGGGGCGCATTTCAAGCTGGAGCAGGGTGTCGCTGCGCCGGATGGAGTCTTCCACCTCAAACAGGGCGGCGGGCCAGTCGTCCAGGGGCTGTTGCTGGCGGATGCGTTCGGCGATTTCGTGGATGCGCTGGTGGGTGAGGCGGGCGATGGGGCGGCCATTCACCAGCAGGGCGGGGCCCTGGTCGCCCAGGCCGGTGCAGGAGGTGTAATCCACGCTCACCAGCCCGTCTTCAGACAGGCGGCCAGGCTCCACCCACAGCTTGCGGCACAGGGCTTCCAGCAGGGCCTGGTTGCCCAGCATCCGGTCGGTGATGTTGTCGGAAAACAGCACCCGGTAGCGCCCCATGGGGCGCAGGTGCAGGAAGCTGTAGAAGCTGGCGCAGTCCATGACCCGCCCGAGGGGCAGGTGGAGGGCCTGGGCGATGGGCTCAAGGGCGCCCGGAGGCAGCCAGCCGCCGGCCAGATCCTGGGTGGCGATGAGGATCTGGAGCAGCGCTTCGGGCCGGGCGCCGTGGGCCTGGATCAGGGCCTCCAGGGCGCCCGAGGGGGGCGACGCAGCGGTGGGCATGGCGGTCTCCTGTCCGTTGGGACAAGGCCAGTATGCGCCCCCCGTATGCCCGTGCCTTGCGCTGGGTCAGTTCAGATGCATGGGCGTGGGGCCTCAGCCCAACACGGCCCGGCGCATCCGTTCGAGGGCCTGGGCGAGGCGCTCCGGCGGGCAGCCGAAGTTGAGCCGCACAAAGCCCGGCAGGCCAAAATCCCGCCCATCCGAGAGGCCCACCCCGGCTTCTTCAAAGAAGCGTACCGGGTCGCTGATCCCTCGGGCGGCCATCAGCCCAGTGCAGTCTATCCAGGCCAGGTAGGTGGCTTCCACCGGAGTGGTGTGCAGGCCGGGCAGGGCGTTGATGCTGTCCAGCACCTGGCGGGCGTTGGCGCGCAGGGTATCGAGCAGGGCGCTGCGCCAGGGGGCGCAGTCCCGGTACGCGACTTCGGTGCCGATCAGCCCGAGCACCCCCACCGCCGGCACGATGCCGTCCATGGCCTTGCGGTAGCGGGCGCGCAGGGCCGGATCGGGGATGATCGCGAAGGCGCTGTAGAGGGCCGGAATATTCCAGGTCTTGGAAGGCGCCATCAGGGTGATGGTGCGCTTGGCCACCTCCGGCCCCAGGGCGGCGATGGGCAGGTGGGGGCGGGTTTCGTCCAGCACCAGCCCGCAGTGGATCTCGTCGGAACAGATCACCAGATCATGGGCTTCGGCCAACTGGGCGATGCGTTCCAGCTCGTCGCGCCCGAACACCCGGCCCACCGGATTGTGGGGGTTGCACAGCATGAACAGCCGGGCCCCGTCGGCCAGGGCCGCATGGGTGGCGTCCCAATCCCATTCCCAGCGTTCGCCCTGGCGTTGCAGGGGGGCGGTGAGCAGGCGGCAGTCAAAGTTGCCGGGGGCGCCGAGGAAGGGCGGGTAGATGGGCGTGGCGGTGAACACCCCGTCGCCGGGGCGGGTGCAGGCCCGCACCGCCACGTTGAAGGCCGACACCATGCCGGGCAGCCACACCAGCCATTCGGGGCGGATCTGCCAGGCGTGATCCCGGGCGATGCCTTCGACCACGGCGGCTTCCAGGGCGGGCCAGGCATGGGCATAGCCGAACACGCCGTGGGCAATCCGCGCCTGGAGCGCGTCCAGGATGGGCTGGGGGGCGGCGAAGTCCATGTCGGCCACCCACATGGGGATCACGTCCCGCCCGGCGTATTTGCGCCACTTGATGCTGTCGGAGCCCGCCCGCTCGGGGCTGTGGGCCAGGTCGAACTGAAAGTCGGCGTTGGCGCCGGAGTCGAAGGCAGTCACCGGATCAGACCTCCAGGTGCTGGTAGAGCACGGTGGACAGGTAGCGCTCGCCGAAGGACGGGATGATCACCACCACCAGCTTGCCGGCATTTTCCGGGCGATTGGCCACTTCCAGGGCCGACCACACAGCAGCGCCGGAGGAAATGCCCACCAGCAGGCCTTCTTCGGTGGCGAGGCGGCGGGCGGTGTCGAGGGCGGCATCGTTGGGCACCTGCACGATTTCGTCGTACACCCCGGTGTTGAGCACGCCCGGCACGAAGCCGGCGCCGATGCCCTGGATGGGGTGGGGGCCCCGTGCGCCGCCGGACAGCACCGGGCTGGCGGCAGGTTCCACGGCGATCACCTGCACGCCGGGCCTGCGCGCCTTGAGAATCTCGCCCACCCCGGTGATGGTGCCGCCGGTACCAATGCCGGAAACGAAGATGTCCACCTGGCCGTCGGTGTCGGCCCAGATTTCTTCGGCGGTGGTGCGCCGGTGGATGGCCGGGTTGGCGGGGTTTTCAAACTGCTGGGGAATCAGGTAGCGGCTATCGGCGGCGGCCAGTTCGGCGGCCTTCTTGAGGGCGCCGGGCATGCCTTCGGGCCCCGGGGTCAGGATCAGCTCGGCGCCGTAGGCCTTGAGCAGCAGCTTGCGCTCGCGGCTCATGGTTTCGGGCATCACGAAGGCACACTTGTAGCCCCGGGCCGCGCACACCATGGCCAGCCCGATGCCGGTGTTGCCGGAGGTGGGTTCGAGGATGATGGTGTCGGGCTTGATCAGGCCGGCGGCTTCGGCGGCGTCGATCATCGCGGCGGCGATCCGGTCTTTCACGCTGTGGGCCGGGTTGAAGAACTCCAGCTTGAGGGCGATGGTGGCGCCGTTGGTGGGGGCCAGCTTGTTGAGCTTGACCAGGGGGGTGTGGCCGATCAGTTCGGTGACGTTGTTGGCGATGCGCATGGGGGGCTCCTGAAGGGGGGACGGACGTGGCACAGACTTGATGAATTCTAGTGCTAAGTACCCGGCAATTTAAGTACGTCTCGGCATATGGAAATAACCTGGCGTGCACACAGACGGCGCGCCAGGTGCGCCCTCAGAGCCGCCGGATCTTTTCCAGCAGGGCGGGGGTGGAGCGTTCGTGCTCGAAGGGGATGGAATGCACGCTGCCACCCCGGGCCAGGGTTTCGGGCGCGCCGACGATGCGTTCCACCGGCCAGTCGCCGCCCTTGACCAGCACGTCGGGGCTGGCTTCGAGGATGCGGGCGAGGGGGGTGTCCTCATCGAACCAGGTCACCAGATCCACGCAGCCCAGGGCGGCCATCACCGCCAGGCGGTCTTCGAGGGTGTTGATCGGGCGATCATCGCCCTTGCCCTGGCGACGCACCGAGGCGTCGCTGTTGAGGGCGACGACCATCGCGGCGCCCAGCGGCCGGGCCTGGCCCAGGTAGGTGACGTGGCCCCGGTGCAGGATGTCGAAGCAGCCGTTGGTGAATACCACGGGGCGGGGCAGGGCGGCCACCCGGGCGGCCAGGTCGGCCGGGTCGCAGCATTTGGCTTCAAAGGCGGGAGCTGAATACATGGGGAAGGATGGGCCAAGCCCGGATGCAAAGGTGAGGGGCGGATTTTAGCCCCGTCGGCCCTGCTCATGCTGGCGCCCGTAACCGGCCAGGCCGATGAGCAGGCGTACCGCCCCATAGGCCAGCCAGCTCAGCAGCCGGCGGGGCAGCCCCTGGTGCCGGGGGTGGGCGGTGATGGGCTGGGCACCGTCGGCCAGGGCGCTCTCCAGTCGCCCCTGGAGCTGGCGCGCAAAGCCCCGGTCCAGCACCAGCAGGTTGGCTTCCCGGGCCAGCAGCAGGCTGAAGGGGTCGATGTTGGAGGAGCCCACCGTGCTCCAGCGCCCGTCCACCACCGCCACCTTGGCGTGCAGGTGGCTGCGCTGGTATTCGAAGATCCGCATTCCAGCGGCCAGGAAGGGGCTGTACAGGGCCCGGGTGGCCCACTGGAGCAGGGGGTGGTCGGCCTGGCCCTGAACCAGCAGGGTGATGCGCACTCCCCGGGCAGCAGCGGCCAGCAGTGCTTGGCGGAAGCGGCGCCCCGGGAAGAAATAGGCATTGGCGATCAGGATTTCCTGGCGCGCCCGGCCCAGGGCCTGCAGGTAGGCGTTTTCGATGTCGCGCCGGTGGCGCAGGTTGTCGCGAATCGCCAGGGCGGCCCGTACCCCGCCCCGGGTGGGGGGCTGCTCCGGCGTCAGGCTGGGCACTGGCAGCCGGTGGCCCAGGCTGGCCCAGCGCACCAGGCTCCAGACCCGCTTCATGCTGGCATGCAGGGCGGGGACCACGGGGCCGGTGATGCGTACCGCGTAGTCGTGGCGTGGGGCCTGGCTGCCCGGTTCGCTGAAATCGCTCACGATGTTGATGCCGCCGATGAAGGCCACGCTGCCGTCGATCAGTACCAGCTTGCGGTGCAGGCGGCGCAGCCGGTGGCGGCTGAAGCGGAAAGGGGCCACCTCGCGCCGGTAAACCTGCACCTGCACGCCCCGGCTGCGCAGGCGCGGGAGCAGGCTGGCCACGAATTCCCGCCCGCCAAAGCCATCCACCAGCACCCGCACGCACACCCCCCGGTCGGCGGCCCACTCCAGGGCGGCGGCGATGCGGCGGCCTACCTCGTCGTTGGCGAAGATGTAGCTCTCCAGCCAGATTTCCTGGCGTGCCCCGTTCAGGGCCTGGAGCAGGGCGGGGAAGTATTCGGTGCCGTTCTCCAGCAGTTGGAGCTGGTGGCCCCCTTGCCAGCGGGGTCTCATGGGGTGCGCAGGCGCAATTGGGCGGTGAGGGGGGCGTGGTCGGAGAGCTGGTGCCAGGGGGCGCCGTGGTGCACCCGACCGTGGAGCACCTCGAAGCCGCGCACGTAGATCCGATCCAGGGCGAGCATGGGCAGGCGGCTCGGGAAGCTGCGGGCGGGGCGCCCGTGCAGGGTGGTGAAGACTTCCTGCACCCCCAGCGGCGCGGTCAGGCAGTCGTCGGCCTGGTGGCGCCAGTCGTTGAAATCGCCGGCAATGATGAGGGGTTCATCGGCGGGGGCCAGGCGCTCCAGGCGCTCAACCAGGGCGGCCATCTGGCGTCGCCGGCTGCCGCCGGTGAGCCCCAGATGCACGCAGATGCAATGCACCGGGCGGGCCTGCTGCCCGAGCCGGATGGTGCAGTGGAGCAGGCCCCGGTGCTCGAAGCGGTGGTCGGACACGTCCTGGTTGGCCTGGCTCAGGATGGGGTGGCGGCTCAGAATGGCGTTGCCGTGGTGGCCGTGCTCATACACCGCGTTGCCCCCGTAGGCGCTCTGGGCCCACATGCCATCGGCCAGAAATTCATGCTGGGGCGCGGGGGGCCAGTCCAGATGGCGCCGGGCGTGGTGCTGGTGTTCGCCCTGGACTTCCTGGAGAAAAACCAGGTCTGCACCAAGTTGGTGCAGGCGTTCCCGCAGCCCGTGGATCGAGAGCTGGCGGTTGAACTGGGAGAAGCCCTTGTGGATGTTGTAGGTGCAGATGCGCAGGGTGTTCATCAGGATTCCATCCGAAACTGCGACAGGCAGACCTGAATATTGTCCGCCTTTGTGCCTGCTTTGGCGCCCGCTTTTATGGTCGAACACGCATGAAAAACGGCACCCGCAGGTGCCGTCTTCAGGGCGTGTGCTGCACTAAAAGGCAGCCGGCGCCGGGCTCAGGACACTGCCAGCATCCGTTCGAGGGCGACCTTGGCCAAGGCGGCCTCGTGGGCGGGCACGGTGATGTGATTGACCACATTTCCGTCGGCCAGGTTCTCCAGCGTCCAGGCCAGATGCTGGGGGTCGATGCGCTGCATGGTCGAGCACATGCAGACGGTCGGGGCCATGAACTGGACGATCTTGCCTTCCGGGAGCATCTCTTCTGCCAGCCGGTTGACCAGATTGAGCTCGGTGCCCACCAGCCAGCGGGTGCCGGGAGCGGATTCCTTGACCACCTTGATGATGTACTCGGTGGAGCCCACGTAGTCGGACTGACGGCAGACTTCCAGGGCGCTTTCCGGGTGGGAGATCACCTTGCCTTCCGGGTACTCGGCCCGGAAGCGGGCGATGTGGGCCGGCTGGAACATCTGGTGCACCGAACAGTGGCCCTTCCAGAGCAGGATCTTGGCTTTCTTGATCTGCTCGGGGGTGAGGCCGCCGTATTCCTGGTCAGGATCCCAGACCACCATCTCGTCCAGGGGAATGCCCTTGTTGAAGCCGGTCCAGCGGCCCAGGTGCTGATCCGGGAAGAACAACACCTTCTCGCGCTGCTTGAAGGCCCAGTCGAGGATCACCGGGGCGTTGGTGGAGGTGCACACGATGCCGCCATGCTCGCCGCAGAAGGCTTTGAGATCGGCCGCGGAGTTGATGTAGGTGACCGGGGTGATCAGCGCGTCGGGCGTTTCGAGCACTTCGGTCAGCTCGCGCCAGCAGCGTTCGACCTTGGCGAGGTTGGCCATGTCGGCCATCGAG
>JAJTBM010000159.1 GCA_021286885.1 Rhodocyclales bacterium | reverse complement strand
CACCTCCGGCACCACCGGCAAGCCCAAGGGCGTGCAGCGTGACACCGGCGGCTACGCCGTGGCTCTCGCCGCGTCCATGAAGCACATCTACTGTGGCAACCCGGGCGAGACCTTCTTCTCCACCTCCGACATCGGTTGGGTGGTGGGTCACAGCTACATCATCTACGGCCCGCTCATCAACGGCATGGCCACCGTGATGTACGAAGGCACCCCCCTGCGCCCCGACGCCGGCATCTGGTGGAAGATCTGCGAAGATCACCAGGTTACCGTGATGTTCAGCGCCCCGACCGCCATTCGCGTGCTCAAGAAGCAGGACCCGGCCTTCCTCAAGAAGTACGACCTGTCCAAGCTGCGCGCCCTGTACTGCGCTGGCGAGCCCATGGATGAAACCTCCCACCAGTGGATGATGGACGAGCTGGGCATCCAGGTCATCGACCACTACTGGCAGACCGAAACCGGCTGGGCGATGCTGTCGCTGATGCCTGGCGTCGAAAAGCACGACGTGCAGCTGGGCTCCCCGGGCTTCCCGGTGTATGGCTACGACGTGCGCCTGTTCCGCGATGACGGTTCCGAGTGCGGCCCCAACGAAAAGGGCATCGTCGGCGTGGTGCCGCCCCTGCCGCCGGGCTGCCTGTCCACCGTCTGGGGGGACGACAAGCGTTTCGTGTCCACCTACTTCACCCTGTTCCAGGAGCCGCAGGTCTACTCCTCCTTCGACTGGGGCATCAAGGACGACAAGGGTTACTTCAAGATCCTGGGCCGTACCGACGACGTGATCAACGTGGCCGGCCACCGCCTGGGCACCCGGGAAATCGAAGAGGCCGTCCAGTCTCACCCCGCCATTGCTGAAGTGGCCGTGGTGGGCGTGGCTGACCAGCTCAAGGGTCAGATGCCCATGGCCTTCGCCGTGGTCAAAGACCCCAAGAGCGTCGACACCCCCGAAAAGGTGGTCGAACTCGAAAAGGCCGTGATGAAGATCGTGGATGGCAGCCTCGGCGCCATTGCCCGTCCGGGCCGCGTCCACTTCATCACCGGTCTGCCCAAGACCCGTTCCGGCAAGATGCTGCGTCGTTCCATCCAGGCCCTGGCCGAAGGCCGTGATCCGGGTGATCTGACCACTATCGAAGATCCCTCCACCCTGGAGCAGATCCGTGCAGCCATTGCAGCGAAGTAAGGCGGACAAGTAAGGCTGCCAAGTAAGCGGTAACGCTGTAGATGTGTAGCAGGCCCGGGCCGGAAAGCGTGTTTTTTCGGCCCGGGCGGCAAGCCGATCAGGCAACTGGTCGGCTTTTTGATTTATTGAGCCTCGGCATTTGCCCATGAAAACAATGATAAGGGCCACCTGTGGCCTCGCCCTGACCCTGCTTTGTACCGCGCCCTGGGCGGGTGTGGAGTGCACCGTGGAATACGGCGGTGCCCGCAGCCCGCTCCATGCCGAGCCCACCACCCAGCCCTATGAGGTGGCGCCCCAGGATTTTGGAACTTATTTTCAGATGCGGATCGTGTACCGCCGGGAGCCCGCCGATCTGGCCGGCATCCGGGTGTATGTGTATGGCACCAAGGGCGACGTCCCGGTGCTGATTCACCAGGGCCGCTGGCCCCTGCCGGGGGATGGGCGCCGGCCTGTGCCTGGCTTTACCGGCCTGCAACGGGTGTATGAGCCCCTGCGTGGCACCGAACTGGAATACCAATGCGACTACAGCCCGGAGGCCCGGCCATGAACGCCCTGCAACGGGTTTTGCCACTGCACGCTACGGCTCGGATTCGCCGCTGGCTCGGTCTTGCCGCCCTGGCACTGCTGCCCCTACTGACCGCGCCGGTCGCCCGGGCGGATGCGGTGCGTCTGATTTTTGCCGGCGATGTGATGCTGGACGATGGCCCGGGCCGGCTCATTGCGGCAGGCGGTGATCCGCTCCACCCCTTTGCCCCGGTGCTGGCCGAGGCCGATTACCGGATCGCCAATCTGGAATGCTCGGTTTCCACCTTGGGCGCGCCGATTCCCGACAAGATCTACACCTTCCGCGCCACGCCGGCCACCCTGCGGGTGCTGGACGGGCGCTTTGATGCCCTGGCCCTGGCCAATAATCACTCGGGCGACTATGGCCCCGAGGCCTTCCTCGACACCCTGCAGCGCCTGGAAGGGGCCGGTTTTGCGGCCTTTGGCGGGGGGCGTAACCTGCACGAGGCCCATCGCCCCCTCTGGATAGACCGCAAGGGGCTGCGCATTGCGGTGCTGGCCTACAACGAATACAAGCCCCGGGCCTTCGAGGCGGGCCCGCGTCACCCGGGCGTGGCCTGGAGCGAGGATGAAGACGTGGTGGCCGACATCCGCGCCGCCCGCGCTGCCGGTGCCGATCTGGTGATCCCTTTCATGCACTGGGGCTGGGAGCAGGAGCCGGAGCCCGGCCTGCGCCAGCGCAGCCTCGCTCGCCGGATGATTGATGCGGGGGCGGATCTGGTGGTGGGTGGGCATCCCCATGTGACCCAGGGGGCCGAGTATTACAAGGGCCGGCTCATCGTGTACAGCCTGGGCAATTTTGTGTTTGACGGTTTCGATGACCAGCCCGCCGCCCGCCGGGGCTGGCTGCTGCGCCTGACGCTGGACAAAGGTGGGCTGCTCCACTGGGATACCTTGGAGGCGCGCATGGACGATGACGGCACGCCCTGGCCGGTGAGTGGGGTTTCGACCCCCTGTGGCCGGGCGGGGGACAAGGTGGTGGGGCTGTGCCGTAACCCCTGAAGCCTCGGGGGGGGCCTGGCAGGGGGCGCAGGCCCGGGAACGGGTTCAGGCGATTTTCTTCCAGCCGCTCCAGCGAGGAGGGGCGCCCGCTTGGTCACCTTGCACGCTTGGGCGCGTTTGGCGGATTTCCCAGAGCCCCCAGTCTGGGCCGATTCCAAATACGCGCAGCAGGCCCTGCGCATCTCGCAGGGGGGACAACTGGCGCAGGATTCCGCCCAGGGCGGTCCAGAGCTGCCAGCGCCCCTCCGGGTTGCGGTGCAGGTGGCGCAGGCTCTCGTCGGGGCCCAGGGTGAGTACGTCCAGGCTGCCGTCGGGGCTGGCCAGAGCCCAACAGCGCTGGGCCCGGGCCCCGATGCGCTGCCAGTCGGTCCAGAGGTCATTTTCGTGCTGGTGGCTCCACCAGACTTCGTTTTCATACAGCACCAGCACTTCGACCCCATGCTTTGGGGTGTAGGCCACACTCAATCCTGAAAACAGCTGGCTCCTGGTTCTCCAGTCACTCCAGGGGGCATGGGGCAAGCCTGTGGTGTGGCGCTGGTGCAGGCAGCCCTCGGCATCCAGGCCGAACAGGTGGTGATGCCCTTGGGCATCCCGGGCGGCGGCCAGTTGCTGGAAGGGCCCCCCCAGGGGGAGCGCGTGGGGTAGGCCCAGCCTTAAAGGGACGACGGCTGCATATCCGTCGGCGTTGAGCCCGAACAAGGCGTGCGGATCATTTGCCACCGGCACGATTTCGCGGAACAGGCCGGGCAGGCGTTGCCAGTCGCACGGTTGCCCGTCGGGCGCCAGGTTGCCCCGCCACAGGGCCAGGTTGCGATCCAGGGTAAAGAGCGCGGCGCTTCCATCCTCCAGATTCAAAGGCATGGGCGCCCGCAGGCTATGGCTGCGCAGCAAATGGGGGCTGCCCCAGCATTCGGCCTGGGTGGCCGCTTCGATCCGGGGCCACAGTTGCCAGGCGCCTCCGTCCAGCCCCTGCAGCAGAATTTCGGGGCTGCCCTGGGGGGGGAGCCAAGCCTGGGCGCCCGAAAAGCTATAGGTTTTCTGACCCAGCAACCCTAGGGCCTGATGGGCTGTGGGTGGGTGGGCGTATTCCCGGGCGCCGGGGGTGCGGCCCTGGGCGTAGCGAAAAGCCTCCGCACAGGAGGGCGGGAAGGGGAGCCGTTCTGGCAAAGGATGCCCCTCCGGCGGCTGGCCGGCCAGGGCACTCAGCCAATCCCGGGTGAAGCGGTAAGGGGCGGTTGTGGTGCCGGTGCCGTCGGTGTCTGCATCCTGGGGGCCGATGGCAATGTAGGTATCCATGGCCGTGCTGCCCTGGCGTACGGCTGCCCACCAGGTTTCGGGTGTGTCAGGGGCGCCAATTTCGGCCAGAACGATCAGGGATGCGAGGCAGGGCAGCTGATCCAGGCACCGGCCCAGCTGCTCAGGCTGCAGGCCGCCCGCTGGGGCCGTGGGCAGAATCTGGAGCAGCAGGTGGTCGTTGGGCTGTAGTCGGGGCCCGAGCGCCGTCAGGGTCTGGGCCAGCCAAGCCGGATCGGCGCTGGCCGTTTCGGGCCTCATGATCTGCTCAGAGGGGAGCCCGTAGGGGCCTTCCAGCGTGTGCTGCAACAAGGCCAGATTGGCCTGGCCCTCGGGAGCTTCGGCGTAGAGGATGACGTAGTGCCGACCGCTGCCGCTCGCAGGAATCTGGCGGGCTTGCCCTTGGCTGGCGTGGTCCGGGGCGAGGGGGGTGTGCACCGGAACGAAGAGTTCCGGGTGCTCAAACCAGAGGTGAGGCGCGTGCTGACTGCTCAGCCAGCCCCAATGCTGGCCATCTTTGGGGTCGTAGAAATGCAGCTCACAGGGGTGCCCCCAAGGGGCGCCGGGGTGGAGATCGGCCAGCACCAGAATGGCCGGGCGGGGTAGTTCCTGGCTATGGCGGCCCCCCAGGCCCAGGCGGGTGCCTTGGGCAAGGGGCTGGGGCGCCAGATAGAGGTGGAGTTGCTCAAACGCCTTGTCCCGGCGCCCACGGAACAGTTCCAGCGCGTGGGCCTGGATCTGGGCGAGGGGGGCGGGTGGGGCTGACATGGCGACACGCTCTAAGGGGGAATGTTGCCAGTTTAGGCCTTAGGCTGTTGTTCGGCAGTGATTCAGTCCACTGAAAGGTCGGAGAGTCTGCAAGAGTGTTCAATATTGTTAGTTGCTGGCCTGGGGCTGGCGCAAATGAACCTGCCCATCGGCAATCGATTCGATCTGGGCCAGGGAGGCCACGGGCACGTTCATGCCTTCGATCAGCTGGCGTCCCCGGGTGTAGCACTTTTCCACCACGAAGCCGGCGCCCAGCACCTCGGCGCCCGCTTCCCGGGCCATGTCGATGAGGGCGACGGCGGTGCGCCCGCCCGCCAGGAAGTCATCCACCAGCACCACCCGCTGGCCCGGCTGGATGT
The DNA here is from genome assembly GCA_021286885.1 of Rhodocyclales bacterium. Taxonomy (GTDB): domain Bacteria; phylum Pseudomonadota; class Gammaproteobacteria; order Burkholderiales; family Rhodocyclaceae; genus Zoogloea. The sequence goes on along the minus strand of JAJTBM010000159.1, from coordinate 1,603 downwards.
AGCGAGCCGACACCACCAGCCGCACCTCGCCGCCCTTGGTGGGCGAGGGGATGATGCGCGAGATGGCGGGCGGCTCCACCTGGGGGGAGTATTTTTTGGCGTACACCATGGGGATGCGCAGGGTCTGGGCCACCACCAGGGCGGGGGCAATCCCGCTGGCTTCTGCGGTGAGAATCAGGTTGGGCTGGAAGTAGGAGAGGCGCTGGGCCAGTTCGTGGGCCAGCTCGAACATGAAGTTCGGCTCGATCCGGTGATTCAGGAAGTGGTCGATGCGCAGCAGTTGCTGGGCATCCACGCAGCCTTCGGTGCTGATCCGACGGACCAGGGGCAGGTAGGGCGCAGTGATGTCGAGATGGGGGCTCATGATCGGTGGGCTCGCGCAGGAATGGCTTGTAGACGTCATTTCGAAGGATTTGGTTCAAGGGCGCCGCTGATTCGGCGGCGCACCAGCTGGATGTGTTCGCGCAAGGTGTACATGTCCTTGCTGAAGGCGAGGGGGAGCTTGCGCCGGGTAGCTTCGGTTTCGATCCGGCTGAGGCGCTCCAGCAGTTCGGCCCCCAGGGCGGGCGCCAGGGGGAGGGCTTCTTCTTCCAAGTGGTGTTCGAGCAGCTTGAGCTCGCCGTACCAGCGATATACCCGGGATTCCATGCGCCAGCGGTACAGCCCGGGCAGGATGCGGAACAAGGGTAGGGCCACACCGATCAGGGGGAGCAGCAGCACCAGCATCCGGTCGATCAGGGTGGCGAGCCAGAAGGGCAGGTAGCGCTGGAGCAGGGGAGCGCCGTTTTCGTAGAAGCGTTTGGCCGCCCCGTGGAGCGGCAGCCCATGGTCCCGGGGCGCCGGGAATTGGTTTGCGCCCTGGAGCAGCCCCGGCTTGCCGTGGATTTCCTGGCTGTGCTTGAGCAGCAGGGCCACCACGGCGGGGTGCAAGTCGGCCCGGGCCACCAGATTGGCGGTGGCGGCCAGCAGATGCTGATCCCGGGGCGGGCGATCCTGGGCCAGATCGAGGGTGGCTCGGGGCAGGCGCAGGGTTTCCAGATGGGGGAAGCGGCGGGCGTAGCCCTCGGCCTGGGCAAAGTCCAGCAGCTGCAGCCCGGGTTCGGCCAGCAGACGGGCGATCAGCGGCGCCTGGGGGGCGCCCACCGCCAGCAGCGCGTCCACTCGCCCCCGGCGCAGCGCATCCGCCGCCTCGTCGCCGCCCAGGTGCACCAGATGCGGATCGTTGGGCTGGAAGCCGCTGGCGCTCAGGATCTGGAGCGAAAACAGCAGGGTGCCGCTGCCCGGGCGGCCTACCGCGATGCGCTTGCCCTTGAGTTGCACCAGACGCTCCAGGCCCGGCGTGCCCCGGTAGAACACCCACACCGGCTCCAGGTACTGGGTGCCCAGGCTGGCCAGGTCTTCGGAGTCGGGCTCGTCGATGATCCCGCCCTGCACGAAGGCCAGATCCACCTCCGGGTCGGTCTTGAGGCGCTGGAGGTTTTCCACCGCGCCGGTGGAGGGGCGCAGCTCCAGGGTGATCCCCTCCCGGGCAAGGGCGTCCCGGTAGCGCTCGGCAAAATACTGGTAGGCACCGCCCGCCGGGCCGGTGCTCATCACGATGTGG
>JAJTBM010000158.1 GCA_021286885.1 Rhodocyclales bacterium | reverse complement strand
GCCTGCATCTGGCGGCTTGTCGATGCTCAAGGCGCGGGCCCAGGGGGCCGACATCCGGATGGTGTATTCCGCCGCCGATGCGCTCGCCCTGGCCCAGCGCGAGCCGGCACGCCAGGTGGTGTTCTTTGCCATCGGCTTTGAAACCACCACCCCGCCCACCGCCCTGGTGATCCGCCGGGCGGCGGAGCTGGGGCTCACCAACTTCAGCGTGCTGTGCTGCCATGTGCTGACCCCGGCGGCCATCACCGCGATTCTGGATTCCCCCGAGGTCAAGACCCTGGGCACCGTGCCGCTGGATGGTTTTGTGGGCCCGGCCCACGTGAGCACCGTGATCGGCAGCCGCCCCTACATGCCCTTTGCTGCCGCCTACCGTAAGCCGGTGGTGATCGCCGGCTTCGAGCCGCTGGACGTGATGCAGGCCATCCTGATGCTGGTGCGCCAGGTGAATGACGGGCGCACCGAGGTGGAAAACGAATTCACCCGAGCCGTGACCGAAACCGGCAACCTGAAGGCCCAGGCGCTGGTGGATGAGGTGTTCTGCCACCGCACCGAGTTTGAATGGCGCGGCCTGGGCATGGTGCCCGATTCGGCCCTCGCCATTCGCCCGGCCTATGCGGCCTTTGATGCAGAGGCGCGCTACGGGCTCAGCTACACCCCGGTGCCGGATCACAAGTCCTGCGACTGCGGCACCATCTTGCGCGGCCTCAAGACGCCGGTGGACTGCAAGCTGTTCGGCACCGTGTGTACGCCGGAAACGCCCATGGGGTCGTGCATGGTGTCGTCAGAGGGCGCGTGTGCGGCCCATTACACTTACGGGCGCTTCCGGGATATTCCGGTGGTGGCAGCCTGAGTACGCGGGCCATGCAGGGCAGACGAGTGGACTTCAGATGCGGAACGCTCGGGCCGTTAAGGCTCGACACGGCCTTTGGCAAGGCCCCCGTGCGAGGAGACCATTTGTGAACCTGTTTAGCAAATTCAAGGGCGCCGCGGCCCAGGATGTCGTAACACTGCAATGCCGGGCGGGGGAATTGGATGCACGCCTGGCCGAGTCGACCCTACGCCCGTCGTTTGTGACGGGCTATGTATCGCCCCATGTGGATATTGATGCCGTAGCCCGGTGCGTCACCGCCCGTTTTCCGGGGGTGCCGGTCATGCTCTGCTCCACGGCGGGGGAGCTGTGCAGCAGCCAGGAAGGCCTGTACTGCCGGACGGGCGATAGCTGGGATCGGGTGGTGGTGCAATGCTTTGCCCCCAGCCTCATCCGCCAGGTGCAGCTGGTGGCCTTGCCCTTGGGCTGCGAAGACCTGCGCAGCGGTGCAAGCCGGATGCAGATCCGCGACCGGATCAGCCGTATGACCGACCAGCTCCGTTCCCTGCGTACCGAGGTGGAGATCGACTACCGGGACACCCTGGCCTACATCCTGTTTGATGGGCTGTCGGCGTCCGAGTCTTTCTTCATGGAGGCGCTCTACGATTCCGGGCGCTTCCCCTGCCTGTTTGTGGGGGGCTCGGCCGGAGGCAAGTTCGATTTCAAGAACACCTGGATACACGATGGCAAGCGCAAGCTCGAAAACCATGCGCTCATCGCTTTCATGAAAGTGGCGCCCGGGGTGCGTTTTGGTGTGTTCAAGAGCCAGAACTTCGTGCCTGATGGCCCCCACTTCCCGGTGATTGGCGCCTCTCTGGAACAGCGTTACGTGAGCCAGGTGATCGATGCCGAAGGGCGCATCATTTCCTTTGTGGATGCCCTGTGCCAGCAATTCCACTGCCAGGCCCATGAACTGGAGGGCAAGCTGGCCGATTACTCCTTTGCGATCCGGGTTGGGCAGGAAATCTTTGTCCGCTCGGTGGTGAAGGTGGATGTGGCCACCCGCCGGGTGCATTTTTATTGCGACATCGCGCCCGGCGAAGAACTGTTGCTGGTGCGACGCACCGGGCTGGTGGAGAGCACCGAGCGGGACTTCAAGCGCTTCATGGAAGGCAAGCCCGGCACGCCTGTGGCAGGCATCCTGAACGACTGCATCCTGCGCCGTTTGTACAACGACCGGGAGCTGGGGCAGATGGGGCGGGCGCTGCCCATGTCCCAGCTGGCCGGGTTCTCGACCTTCGGGGAAATTCTCGGGCTCAACCTCAATCAGACCCTGACCGCCGTATTCTTCTTCCGGGTCACCCAGGGGGGCGCGTTCCGGGATGATTATGTGGACAACTTCATCGCCCACTACGGGGAGTTCAAGGCCTTCTTCCTGCGGCGCCAGAGTGCCAAGTTGTCGGGGCTGTCACGGGTAATCGTGAAGCAGATCTGCGATTTTCAGGCCCAGGTGTTTGACAGCCAGCTGGAGGCCAGCGGCTTTGATGACAGCATCGCCCCCGTGGTGCACGGCCTCAACGGCCTGGGGGAGGCGCTCCAGGCGTCCAACGCCCTGCGCCGGGATACCGCCCGCCAGCTGGAAGACTGCGCATCCGACCTGTACGCCTCGGTGGGGGCCCTGGCCAGCCACATCAACGAGCAGGAACAGGTGGTGCACGATGCGGGCAGCAAGGTCACCACCCTCACGCGCCAGGCTGCCGATGCGGCCGATAGTGCCCGGAATCTGGCCCATGCCAGCGGCCGCATTCAGGGCGTGGTGGAGGTCATCCAGCAGATCGCCGATCAAACCAACCTGCTGGCCCTGAACGCCGCCATCGAGGCCGCCCGGGCCGGGGAGGCGGGCCGGGGCTTTGCGGTGGTGGCCGACGAGGTGCGCAAGCTCGCCGAGAAATCCCGCGCCAGTGCGGGCGAAATCGGCTCGGATATTTCCACCCTGGCCAACGAGATTGGCCGGGTTGCCCAGGAGATCGAACGCCAGGCGGGAGACGTGTCCAAGCTTTCGGACACCCTCCAGACCATCGAAACCTTCAGCAGCAAGACCGCCGAAACCGCCAGCCATACCCGTGGAGTGGCCGATACCCTCAAGAACCTGACCGAGAACCAGCGCCAGCACTGAGCGGGCCGCCGCGTCCTGGGGACGCGTGTCGTGCCGCGCCTTGCGGGCCTTACACGACATGCGTCCATCCCTTTTTAGCCCTTGCTGCTGCCTGCCGGGCCAAGGCCAGCGCCCATGCTGACCGGAGCCCTGCTCGGCATCCTCCATGAGGCCGCCCAGGCGGTGCTCACCCTCACCGACGATCTGCCCACCGAGCGTCTGGCCACCCTGCGCCTGACTCGGGGTGAGGTCGTGCGCCAGTTGCTGGTGATTGCCGACACCAGCCTCAATCTGCCCCCCACCACCCGGGACGCCCTGGCCAGCATCGACTGGCAGGCCTGGCCCGTGGTGGCCAGCATGCTGCGCAGCGCCGACCCTGCAGCCCGGCGTGAGGCCCTCGATTTTGCCCTCCGTTCCCTGGTGCCGGCCCTCATTCTGGGGCTGGCGCTGTACCGTAAAACCCGCCCCGAACTGTTTCGTCTGATCCCATGAAAAAAGCCTATGTACGTCCCCTGGATCTGCGCCAGGGCTGCGTTGACCTCTCCCACGGCGGCGGTGGCCGCAGCATGGTCCAGCTCATCAGTGATGTGTTTGGCCGGGCCTTCGACAATGAATGGCTGCGCCAGGGGGACGACGGCACCGTGTTGCCCGCCCTGGCCCCCGGCGAACAACTGGTCATGGCCACCGATGCCCATGTGGTGTCGCCCCTGTTCTTTCCGGGGGGCGACATCGGCTGTCTGGCGGTGCATGGCACCGTAAACGATGTGGCGGTGATGGGCGCCCGGCCCCTGTACCTGGCTGCCAGCTTCATCCTGGAAGAAGGTTTTCCGCTGGCTGATCTGGTGCGGATTGTCGAAAGCATGGCCCGCGCTGCCCGGGAAGCCGGCGTGCCGGTGGTGACCGGCGACACCAAGGTGGTCGAAAAGGGCCATGGGGATGGGGTGTTCATCACCACCACCGGCGTCGGCGCCCTGCCAGCCGGGCGGCGTTTGTCGGGCACCCTGGCCCGCCCGGGGGATGCAATTCTGGTCAGCGGCACCCTGGGGGATCACGGCATGGCCATCATGGCCCAGCGGGAAAACCTCGGTTTTGAGTCCTGTATCCGCTCCGACACCGCCGCCCTGCACGGGCTGGTGGAGGCTGCCCTGGCCGCCGCGCCCGGCATGCGGGTGCTGCGTGACCCGACCCGGGGCGGGCTGGCCGCCACCCTCAACGAAATCGCCCAGCAATCCCGGGTGGGGATGGTGCTCGACGAAACCGCCTTGCCGGTGGACCCGCAGGTGGCCGCCGCCTGCGAGTTTCTGGGGCTGGACCCCCTCAACATCGCCAACGAGGGCAAGCTCATCGCCATCTGCCCCGTCACCGAGGCCGAGGCCCTGCTCGCTGCGCTGCGCGCCCACCCCTTGGGCGCCCAGGCTGCCCGCATTGGCGAGGTGATCGACGATCCCCACGCTTTTGTGCAGATGAAAACCGTGTTTGGTGGCCGGCGCATGGTGGATTGGCTGGCCGGTGAGCAGCTGCCGCGCATCTGCTGAGCCCACACCCAAGGGCTGCCCCCAGTGTTGCGATCATCTCCATCCGTGCTAAGAAGCAGGATGTTGTTCTGTCCCGCCTTCAAGGAGTGAGTCATGTTCATCGCCATGAACCGTTTTCGCATCGTCCCCGGGGGCGAGGCGGATTTCATCGAGATCTGGAAGAAGCGCGAATCCCGCCTGGATCAGGTGCCCGGCTTCAAATCCTTCCACCTGCTGCAAGGGGCCCAGACCCCGGAATACACCCTGTTCGCCTCCCATTCGGTGTGGGAATCCGCCGCTGCCTTTGAGGCCTGGACCCGCTCCGAGGCCTTCCGCCAGGCCCATGCGGGCGCGGGCGGGCGGCGTGATCTCTACCTGGGCCCGCCCCAGTTCGAGGGCTTCGAGGCGGTGCTCTGAGCGCCGGCCCCGCGCCTTCCTGCTGACCCTCAAAAATCCTGATCTGTTGATCCTCTGACGTTCTGATGTCCTGATGTCCAATTCCCGCCGCCCTGCAAGCCGCATGGCCACCGTGCTGGTGGTCGATGATGAAGTCCGTTCCCAGGAGGCCCTGCGCCGCACCCTGGATGAAGAGTTCGAGGTGTTCACCGCCTCTTCCGCCGAAGAGGCCCAGAAAATCCTGGAGCAGGAGCCCGTCCAGATCCTGCTGTGTGACCAGCGCATGCCCGGCGAGTCGGGGGTGTCCTTCCTCAAGCGGGTGCGCAGCCAGTGGCCCGACGTGGTGCGCATCATCATCTCCGGCTACACCGACTCGGAAGACATCATCGCCGGGATCAACGAGGCCGGGATCTACCAATACCTGCTCAAGCCCTGGCAGCCGGATGCGCTGCTCATGGCGATTCGCAATGCCGCCGAGCTTTACCGGCTCCAGGCCGAAAACCAGCGCCTGAGCTTGGAGCTGCGCACCACCAGCCCGGTGCTGCGCCGCCGGGTGGAGATGAAGTACGAGCGGGTCAAGCGCGAGTTCGGGCTGGACGGCCTCACCCGGGCCGCCGATAGTCCCCTCAACCCGGTGTGCGAGCTGATCGCCCAGGTGGCGCCGTTTGATCTTTCCGTACTGATCTCCGGCGAGTCGGGCACGGGCAAGGAAATGATCGCCCGGGCCATCCACTACCAGAGCCGGCGCGCCGACAAGGCCTTCGTGGTGGAGAACTGTGGCGCGCTGCCCGACCAGCTGCTGGAGGCCGAGCTGTTCGGCTACAAGCGGGGCGCCTTCACCGGCGCCTACGAAGACCGGATCGGGCTGTTCCAGCAAGCGGACGGGGGTACCCTGTTTCTCGACGAAATCGGCGAAACCTCCCCGGCCTTCCAGGTGAAGCTGCTGCGGGTGCTCCAGGAAGGCGAGTTCCGCCCCCTGGGCAGCCCGCGCCCGGTGACGGTGGACGTGCGCGTCATCGCCGCCACCAACCGGGATCTGGAAACCGAGGTGCGGGAAGGGCGTTTTCGGGAAGATCTGTACTACCGCCTCGCCATTGTGCCGCTCCATGTGCCGCCCCTGCGCGAGCGGCCCATGGACATCCCGCTCCTGGCCGAGCGCCTGCTGGATGCCAGCGAAAAGGCCCTGGGCAAGGAGGTCGAAGGCTTCACCCCCGAGGCCCTGGCCTGTATGGCGGCCTACCGCTGGCCGGGCAATGTGCGGGAACTCCAGAACACCATCCTGCGCATGCTGGCCCTGACCCGGGAAAACTATCTGGGCGCCCACCTGCTCCCCGCCGGGGTGCTGGCTTCCAGTTGCGCCCAGGATGTGCAGGGCAGCGGGAGCGATGATCTGGTCGCGGTGGGCTTTGCCGGCACCCTGCAGGAGCGGGTGGATGCCCTCGAAGCCCGGGTGCTCAAGGAAACCCTGATCCGCCTGCGCTGGAACAAGACCCGCGCCGCCAACGAGCTGGGCCTCTCCCGCGTGGGGCTGCGGGCCAAGATGGTGCGCTACGGGCTGGAGGGCGACCGCTCGGGAGGCGTGGAATGAATCTGCTGTGGCTCCAGTCGGGCGGCTGCGGGGGCTGCACCATGTCGCTGCTGTGCTCCGGCGCCCGGGATCTGCCCGGCCTGCTCGAAGGGGCGGGCATCCACATCGCCTGGCATCCTTCCCTGTCGGAGGCCACGGGCGAGGAGGTACGTGCCCTGCTGGCCGAGTTTGAATCCGGCGCCCGCCCGCTGGATCTGCTGTGCGTGGAAGGGGCCATGCTCACCGGCCCGGAAGGCACGGGGCGGTTTCACCTGTTTGCCGGCACCGGGCGCCCCATGGTCGACTGGGTGCGCGCCCTGGCTGCCCGGGCCCGCTACACCCTGGCCATCGGCAGCTGTTCCGCCTACGGGGGCATGAGCGCGCTGGGCTACAACCCGGCGGGCGCCCTCGGGCTCCAG
>JAJTBM010000157.1 GCA_021286885.1 Rhodocyclales bacterium | reverse complement strand
TGTTGTTCAAGTCGGCGCCGCTGCATGATATTGGTAAAGTGGCAACACCCGATGCAATTTTGCTGAAAAACGGCAAGCTGACCAAGGAGGAATGGGCGGTCATGCGTCAGCATTGCGAGGCTGGGCGAGATGCCATTCTCCAGGCCCAAGGCGCCATGGATGCTGCGGGCGCCACACCCTTTCTCAAATATGCGGCAGAAATTGCGTATGGCCACCATGAGCGCTGGGACGGGGGCGGTTATCCCCAAGGATTGATGGGAGAGGCGATTCCCCTTTCTGCGCGCCTCATGGCGGTGGCTGATGTCTATGATGCGCTGATCTCACGCCGGGTCTACAAGCCGCCTTTCCCCCATCATCAGGCGGTTGAGATGATTCACAGGGAGCGTGGTCGGCACTTTGATCCCGATGTGGTGGATGCTCTCCTGGTGGTTCAGGATGAGTTTGCTCGGATCGCAGACAGCTTTTGTGATGCCCCCGACCCCGAAGAGCCAGGGATCATCGGTTTTGTGATCTGAGTGGGCAGGAGGTTTTGCACCTAGCCAGACAGGGCGCAGACCTCTCGGGCCCGCTGTAACTGGTGCTTGAAGTCGGGGCAGGGGGTCTGGATGGGGCGATAGCGCAGGGCGAGGGATGTGAAAAGCACCGCATCCAGGAAGCGTGCCTTGCTGGTACGTGTTTCATGCCTTTGCAGGGCCGCTGGCATGTGGTCGTACAGGCTCAGGCAGAGTTGGGCAATTTGGGGATTGTCAAAACTCATGCCCCTGCGCGTACGGGTAAATTCCTGATGAATCTGGGCGAGGTGACACAGCTCCTGGGCTTCGGTTGGGCTGATCAAGCCTAGACTTGAACCCAGAGCGCTACGCGCGTTCAGGCCTGAGGGGATTTCCTGTGCGGGTATCCGGCCCAGGAGCAGATCATGCAGTTGCTGATCCAGCAAGGCGATACCGCCCACCACGATGGTCCAGTCGTTCCGCTCGGAGAGTTGGGCCCAAAAGTCATCAAAACACTTCAGTTCAGACTCAAGCACGATAGACCAGTGCTTCCTGCCACTTTACCCATGGGCATGGGGGGCGTGCTTGCGGTTGTTTCCCCCTGGCGTCATTGGGTGACGTGGGAGGCGGTACGTGCGCGCTTGATATGGGTTTTGTAGGGCGCATGGCGCGGCCCGAACAGGCTGCGCAGAAAACCACGGGACTCTTCCTGATTTTGGGGGCGATACCACAAAGCCAGAGAAAGGAAGGTGATGGCGTCGATGAAGCGACCGCGTCCACCTCGATGAACGCCGTTCTTCTGCTGGCTATCCGGCATGCGCTCATGCAGTTGATCGCACAGCTGGCTGGCTTTTTCGTGCCGGAAGCTCAGGCCGTGGGGCTGATAGGCAAACTCCATGCAAATTTGATGGATGGTGGTCATTTCCTGGGCCTCTTGGGCGCTTACCAGCTTGAGTTCCTGGCATGCCTTGATGCGGGAAATGAACAGCCCGGAAGCCACCGGGGCGTCCTGTAGCAACTGCCCGAAGCGATGCCGGCCTTCCTCGTGGTTCTGCAGCAGGTCGAGCAGTTGCTGATCCAAGAGGGCAGTCCCCAGCAGTGCAACGACACGGTCGGTCTTGCTGGCCAACTCTACGATGAAGTTGTCGAAGTAATTGAAATCGGGGCTACGCATGATCACAACCTCAAGCTGCTGACTGGGGAAATCTGCACACTGCCGTCTCTTTGGAGGTGTCTTGCCTTGTGAGACATCGTTACAGCGCACATGTTGCTATCTTAGCTTGAGGGTAAAAAACTGTGTCTGGTGAAGGTGGAAACTCATCTTGTTTTTGTCGAATATTTCACACTTGCCGTGAAGATCGACGCCTGCTGATTATAGGGGTTTTGGCGTGGATTTATGACAAAAAACATAATTTCGGTGTATGGATATGTGTTTTGATAGTAAAGATGATGTTTTAAGGCCCTGTTTTTGATTGATTTTATGTGGGTTTTGTGATGCCTGTGGGTGTTTTGTGCGGCGTTTTTTGGGTGTGCTGAGGGCATGGCCGGGTGTGCGCATGGGCGCAAACCTACCTGTGCGTGTTTAACACTTTGGGTTCGGAGAGTGGAGGGATGAAGCCGAGGAAAAAATCACCGCCGGGTTCGGGAAGGAGGGCCCGGCGGTTGAAAGGGCCTTTAGGGCCTTGGGGTGAAGACCCCAGGTGGGGTCTTCATGCGAGCCAGGCTGGCAGACCTGACGCGAACAGTATAGAAATGGATGCTTGCACAGACCTTGCGGATAGCATAGGGCAGGTCTGTGTTTGGGTCACATTCCTTGATAGATCGGCCCTTCACCCCCCTGGGGCGTAACCCAGGTGATGTTCTGGGTCGGATCCTTGATGTCGCAGGTCTTGCAGTGGACGCAGTTCTGGGCGTTGATCTGGAGCCGGGGCTCGGCGTCGTCGGCCTTCACGATCTCATACACGCCTGCCGGGCAGTAGCGCTGCTCGGGGGCATCGTAGGTAGCCAGGTTGACCCGCACCGGGACGCTGGCATCCTTGAGCTGCAGGTGGCAGGGCTCGTCTTCCTCGTGGTTGGTGTTGGAGAGGAACACCGAGGAGAGCCGGTCGAAGGAGATCTTGCCGTCGGGCTTCGGGTACTCGATCGGGCTGCATTCGGCCGCCGGGCGGAGCGCGGTGTGGTCGGCGGTGTTGTGCAGGGTCCAGGGCACGTTGCCGCCGAAGAGCTTCTGCTCGGCGCCGAACAGGAAGGAGCCCAGCCACAGGCCCTTCTTCATGTAGGGCTTGAAGTTGCGGGTTTTATGCAGCTCGGCGTGGAGCCAGCTGGCCTTGAAGGCTTCCGGGAAGGCGCTCAGTTCATCCTGGGCGCGACCTGCGGCGAGGGCTTCGAAGGCAGCTTCGGCGGCCAGCATGCCGGACTTCATCGCGGCATGGCTGCCCTTGATCCGGGCGGCGTTGAGGAAGCCGGCATCGTCACCGATCAGCGCGCCCCCCGGGAAGACCAGCTTGGGCTGGCTCTGCAGGCCGCCAGCCGCGATGGCCCGGGCGCCGTAGGCCAGGCGCTTGCCGCCCTCCAGGAACTTGCGGATTTCCGGGTGGGTTTTGTAGCGCTGGAATTCTTCGAAGGGGGAAAGGTAGGGGTTGGTGTAATTCAGCCCCACCACGTAACCCACCGACACCAGATTGTTTTCCAGGTGATAGCAGAAGCCGCCGCCATAGGTCTCGGTGTCCATGGGCCAGCCGGCAGTGTGCACCACCAGGCCCGGCACGTGCTGGCCGGCGGGGATTTCCCACAGCTCCTTGATCCCGATCCCGTAGGTTTGCGGATCGACGCCTTCGCGCAGCTTGAAGCTTTCTTCCAACTGCTTGCCCAGGTGGCCACGACAGCCTTCGGCAAACAGGGTGTACTTGGCACGCAACTCCATCCCGGGCTGATAGCTGTGGCCCGGAGTGCCGTCTTTCTGGAGCCCCATGTCGCCGGTGATCACCCCTGCGACGGCGCCGTTTTCGATGATCAGGCTATGCCCGGCAAAGCCCGGATAGACCTCCACGCCCAGGGCTTCGGCCTGTTCGCCCAGCCACTTGGCCAGGTTGCCCAGGCGGACGATGTAGTTGCCCTCATTGTGGAAACAGTCAGGCACCAGCCCGTTGGGGATCTGGCGGCCGCCGGTTTCCGACAAAAACAGCACCCGGTCTTCGCTCACCGGGGTGTTGAGGGGGGCTTCCAGATCCTTCCAGTCGGGGATCAGTTCGTTCAGGGCGCGGGGGTCCAGCACTGCGCCCGACAGAATGTGAGAGCCGATCTCGGCGGCCTTTTCGATCAGGCAGACCGAGACTTCCTGACCTTTTTCAAGAGATAACTGCTTGAGCCGGATCGCGGCGGAAAGCCCGGCGGGGCCACCCCCCACGATCAGCACATCAAATTCCATGGAATCCCGTTCCATTGCTGCCTCCTCAAAACCTGAAATTAGACTTTTTCAACGCAACCGCGAAGCCTAACCTCCCGAGCCGGACAGGGGCAAGCGTAGGGCGCCTGACGGGGATGGGGCTTGCGGAACATACGGAGCCGTATGTTACCCTGCCTTGCCTGCCTGTGGCAGGGGCGTTTCCCGGGTTTATGATCCCAAGTCAGCCCCAGCCGGAATCGCGGGCCGCGCATACCGCGTTGCCCACAGCATCCATGAAACCAGAGCCTGCCCAGCAGGCCACCCTGCCAAGACCAAAGGAGCGTCGCACGATGAGCATTCCCCAGGATACCCCCGCCGAGATCCCGCGCCAGCACGTGCTACGCAGCCCCATACCGGTGCGCTGGGGCGACATGGACTACTACGGCCATGTAAATAACACCGTTTATTTCCGTTATTGCGAGCAGGCCCGCTGTGAATGGCTGGAAGCCGTCGGCTGCCAGGTGGGGCCCGGTACCGAAGTGGCGCCGGTCATCATCAACGCAAGTTGCACCTTTCTGATCCCGATCAACTACCCGGCCACGGTTGTGGTGGATATGTTTGTCGGTCGGCCTGGGCGCTCCAGCCTCGAAAGCTGGTACGAACTGCGCGTCGAAGGCGATGAGCGCGTGTATGCGACCGGCGCAGCCAAGCTGGTCTGGATGAATCCCCAAACTGGCAGCTCGGCGCCCATTCCCGAGACGGTGCGTGCCTGCTTGGTTTGAGCCCCCGCTTTGCAGCAGTCGACCAATAACAATAGGAGACAAGCAATGAGTGCATTCCATTCCTCCCAAGCCCCCTTGTGGACGCCCAGCCCCGAGCGGATCGCAGCCGCTGGCATCACCGCCTTTGCCCGTCAGGCGGAGGCTCGCTGGGGACGTGCGCTGCCCGATTACCCGGCGCTCCATGCCTGGTCGGTGGCGTTTCCCGAAGAGTTCTGGGTCTCGGTCTGGGAGTTCGGTGAGGTGCGTGGTGAGCGGGGTAGTGCGGTGCTCGAGAACGGCGGCGCGATGCCCGGTGCCCGCTGGTTTCCCGAAGCCCGGCTGAATTTTGCCGAAAACCTGCTGCGCAGCCGCGACGACACCGATGCGCTGGTGTTCTGGGGCGAAGACAAGGTCAAGAACCGGCTCTCCCATGGCGACCTGTACCGCCAGGTGGCCCATTTTGCGGCGGCTTTGCGGGAGCAGGGCGTGGTGGCTGGCGACCGGGTGGCCGCCTACATGCCCAATCTGCCCGAAACCCTGGTGGCCATGCTGGCAGCGGCCAGCATCGGGGCGATTTTTTCGTCGGCCTCGCCAGACTTTGGCGTGCAGGGCGTGCTGGATCGCTTCGGCCAGATCGAGCCCAAGGTGCTGCTGGCCGTGGATGGTTATTACTACAACGGCAAGGTGGTGGACTGCCTCGACAAGCTGGCCGCCATCACTGCGGGCCTGCCGAGCCTGAAGCGGGTGGTCGTGGTGCCCTATGTGCATGCCCACCATGATCTTTCTGGCGTGCCCCATGCCCGCGTGCTGGCAGACTTTGTGAAGCCCTTTGCGGATGTCACCGAAATCGCCTTTGAGCCTCTGCCTTTCGATCACCCCCTTTACGTGATGTACTCCTCCGGCACCACCGGGGTGCCCAAGTGCATCGTGCACGCCGCCGGGGGCGCGCTGCTCCAGCACATCAAGGAGCAGCGCCTGCACGGCGACGTGAAGCCGGGCGACCGGCTGTTCTATTTCACCACCTGCGGCTGGATGATGTGGAACTGGCTGGTGTCCGGCCTTGCCTCCGGGGCGACCCTGCTGCTTTACGACGGCTCGCCCATGATGGCCCACGGCAACATCCTGTTCGACTACGCCCAGGCCGAGGGCATGACCCACTTTGGCACCTCCGCCAAGTTCATCGACGGCATCGCCAAGGCCGGCCTCAAGCCCCGGGAAACCCACGATCTGGGCGCCCTGCGGGCCATGTTCTCCACCGGCAGCCCCCTGGTGGCCGAAGGGTTCGAATACGTATACCGGGAGATCAAGGCCGACCTCTGCCTCTCGTCCATTTCGGGCGGCACCGACATCATCTCCTGCTTCGTGCTCGGCAACCCGACCCTGCCGGTGTGGGCGGGGGAGATCCAGTGCCGGGGCCTGGGCATGGCCGTGGACGTGTTTGATGAAACCGGCGCCCCTTTGCGCGGCGACAAGGGCGAACTGGTGTGCACCCGCCCCTTCCCGGTGATGCCCCTGGGCTTCTGGAACGATGCCGATGGGCGCAAGTACCGGGCGGCCTACTTCGAGCGCTTTGCCGGGGTCTGGTGCCACGGCGACTTCTGCGAGATCACTGCCCACGCGGGGCTGGTGATCCATGGCCGTTCCGACGCGACCCTGAATCCGGGGGGCGTGCGCATCGGCACCGCCGAAATCTACCGCCAGGTGGAAAAGCTGCACGAGGTGGTGGAATCCCTGGTGATAGGCCAGGAATGGCCGGCGGGCAGCGGGGACGTGCGGGTGGTGCTGTTCGTCAAGCTGCGCCCCGGATTGGCCCTGGACGAGGCCCTGATCGGCCGCATCCGCCAGACTATCCGGGACAACACCACGCCGCGCCATGTACCTGCCCGGGTGGTGCAGGTGGAGGACATCCCCCGCACCAAGAGTGGCAAGATCGTCGAACTGGCGGTGCGGGCGGTGGTGCATGGGCAGCCGGTCAAGAACGTGGAAGCTCTGGCCAACCCGGAAGCCCTGGCGTATTTTCGGGATCGGGCCGAGCTGGCCAGCTAGCCTTCAGGCTCTCTGAAAATCCGGGGGGTTTCGGCAAGTTTGGCGAAGTTCCCCGAATTTGAGCGATTCAGGCCCGTGCGTCCGACGTGTTGGAAATGCACAAGGCAGCAAAAAAACGCTGTTTTGATGGCGACGATGCGCAGCTTGGCACGCCAAGCCGTTGAAGGAAGGGGGGTGGATCGGCTATCATTCCCCTTTCCAGAAGTCCCCCGTGTCATGACCA
>JAJTBM010000156.1 GCA_021286885.1 Rhodocyclales bacterium | reverse complement strand
TCGAGCACAGCCAGGGTTTCGAGGGCGGCCGCGCAGGCCAGGGGATTCCCCCCGAAGGTGGAGCCGTGGTTGCCCGGCTTGAAAACGCCGGTGGCACGCCCAGCCGCCAGACAGGCGCCGATGGGCACGCCGGAGCCCAGGCCCTTGGCCAGGGACATCACGTCAGGGCGCACGCCGGCGTTCTGGTGGCCGAACCACTTGCCGGTACGGCCAATGCCGCACTGGACTTCGTCGAACATCAGCAGCCATTCGCGGGCATCGCACAGGCCACGCAGGGCCTTCAGATAGTCGGCATGGGCCACATGGATGCCGCCTTCGCCCTGGACGGGTTCAAGCAGGATCGCAACGATGTCATCACGCCCGGCCACGGCTGCCTCCAGGGCGGCGAGGTCATCAAAAGGAACCCGCAGGAAGCCGCTCACCAGGGGCTCGAAGCCCTTTTGCACCTTGGCATTGCCGGTGGCCGACAGGGTGGCCATGGTGCGCCCGTGGAAGGAATGCTCCATCACCACGATGGTCGGGTTGCTCACGCCCCGATCATGGCCATACAGGCGGGCCAGCTTGATGGCGGCTTCGTTGGCTTCGCAACCGGAGTTGCAGAAGAACACCTCGTCCATACCGGAGAGGGCGGCGAGGCGGTCGGAGAGGGCTTCCTGGCGCGGAACGCGGTACAGGTTGGAGGTGTGGATCACCTGGGCCGCCTGCTCGGCGATGGCGCGCACGAGGCGGGGGTGATTGTGCCCCAGGGTGTTGACCGCGATCCCGGCGAGGGCATCAAGATAGGCCTTGCCTGCGGTGTCGTAGAGCCAGGAGCCCTGGCCGTGGCTGAAGGCCACCGGCTGGCGCCCGTAAGTATTCATCAGATGGGACATGAAACAACCTTGTACTGAGTACGCCCGGAAACCGTTCAAGAAACGGGTGCAAAAGTTGGACCGGCTAAAAGGCGAAACGGCGACTTACGCCGCCGTTTGTAATCCAGTGTCAGACGCAACATGCTAATTCAAAACCTGTGTTTTGTATAGCCAGCGCGGCTTTCACCCCCTGGCATGGGCCGGCAGCGCGCTGCTTGCAGGTAAAACCGGGCGCCCAAAACAAAAATCCCCCACCCGATGACGGGAGGGGGATCCTTGCCGGCAGGTCCGCCGGGGAGTGCGGCTCCGCACCAGCGGACCGCTGACGGCTGGGCCCGGATTAGTTGCGGGCGGTGGTCAGCTGGGCCAGCAGGGCAGCTTCCTTCTCGGCGGGGAAGGCGTGGGCGGCCAGCAGACGCTGAACAGCGCTGGGGTCGCTACCGTTACCGGCGGGGCTGAACTCGATGCCCAGGGTACGACCATTGGCGGCCAGGGTCATGAAGGCCGAACGCCAGCGTTGGGACTCGGCCAGACGCTCACGCACTTCTGCTTCGTTGCGGATCACGATGCCGGCGGCCTTGAGGGAATCCAGAAACTCAGCGTAGGACTCGTTACAAAAACTGCCCATTGACTTCTCCTGTTAAGAACCGGTGATTTGTCACCTGTGCTCCCTTAACGCGGGGCTTCGTCGGGAAGATGACAAGAATTTCAAAAAAATTTTCATCGGTTCTTCAGGGCCACCAGCGCCGCCCCGCACGCCCCGCCCCTGCTGGGCGGGAGTGCAGTTCAGCGCCCTTCCACGTGGCGCAGGAGCGCTTGCAGGATGGCCGCCCCCAGGCGCTTGCTGCGGGCCCCGTCCCAGCCGGTGGCCGGGTTGGGCAGGTCGGCGCTGTCCTTGAAGGGCATCTCCAGGGTGATGGAGACACAGCCAAAGCGGTAGGCCACCCACTTGGAAGCCAGGGTCAGGAGCTCGTCCTCAAAGCGCCCGGGCAGATAGCCGACCCGGGTCTGGAAGTCAGGGCTCGCAGCCAAAAACGCTTCCACAAAGCGGGCCTGACGCTCGCGCTGCAGATCGGAGAAGCCCGGCACCTCCTCGGCGGTCGAGAAGAACACGTGCGGCAGGGATTCATCCCCATGCACATCCAGGTAGAAATCCACGCCCCGAGCTTCCATGGCGGCTCGGGTCAGAAAGACCTCGGGGCTCGCCTCCAGGCTGGGCTGCATCCACTCCCGGTTGAGGTTGCGCCCGGCTGCGTTGGTGCGCAGATTGCCCCGGAAGGCGCCATCCGGATTCATATTGGGAACGATGTGGAACACCGCCTGTTCGCGCAACCGGCGAGCGACCGGATCCGCCCCATCCAGCAGGCGCTCAAGCAGGCCTTCCACAAACCATTCGGCCATGGTTTCGCCCGGATGCTGGCGGGCAGTGATCCACACCACCGGCTTGCCGGCCCCCTCGCCCACCGTGATCAGATCCAGATCACGGCCATCGATGGTGCCCCCCAGGCTCTCCAGCTTCACGCCCGGCCGCTGGGCCGCCCAGGCCACCAGATCCAGGTGGCGCTCGTGGGAGTAAGGCTCGAAGTAGGCGTAGTAGATGCTGTCTTGCGCGGGGGTGTGCTCCACGATCAGCTGGCCGTTTTCGTAGCGGGTGGTTTCGACCCGGAACCAGTGACGCCGGTCGTAGGAGGCCACACAACGGTAATCGGGCCAGCCGTCGGGGTAGGCTGCGTCGGCGGCGTTCTCGAACACCATGCGCAGGGCCTGCCCTGCCCCGCCCTGGAGGCGGAAGTAAAACCACTGGCGAAAGCTGCTGTCGCCATGCACGCCCTGATCGGCGCGCAGGCCCAGGCGGATGTCGTCGGCCCGCTCCAGGGCGCGAACCTCAATGGCCCCGGCGTCAAAGGTGCTGCTGATGCGTAACATGATGTGCTGCTCCTTCGTGCTCAGCCCAGAGCCTGGGTAATGGCGTACAGGGCGAGGCCGATGAGGCCGCCCACCAGGGTGCCGTTCAGGCGGATGAACTGCAGATCCCGCCCCACGCTCAGCTCCACTTCCCGCACCAGATCTTCATCTTTCCAGGCCCGCACGGTGTTGGCCACATGGCCGGTCATGGCTTCGCGCAGTTCGGGGGCGAAGCGCTCCACTGCCTGCTCCAGGTGCTCGTTGAGGGATTCGCCAAAGGCCTTGTTCTCGGCCAGGCTGCGCCCCAGGGCTTCCAGCGCCCGGGCCATGCTGGCCTTGAGGCGGGAATGGGGGCGGGCCAGATCCCAGCACAGCCAGTCTTCCAGATCCTGCCACAGCCCGGCCAGATAGCCGGCCAGCTCGGGGCTGGCAAACAGATCCTGGCGGGCGGCTTCAACCCGCTCCCGGAAGGCGGGATCGTGCTTGAGGCGCTCCACGTATTCGGCCACCAGGCTGTCAAACGCGGCGCGGCGCGGGTGATCCGGATCGGCGGCCACTTCGGCCAGGAGCCCGTTCACGCCGCCCACAATGCCCCGGGCAATGCGTTCGCCCAGTTCATTGGGGTCGATGCCCACCAGCCCCATGGTGGCCACCACGGCGGGGTATTCACGCTGGGCCACGTCCACGATCATCCCGGCAAAACTGGTCTGCACGCCCTCGTCGCTCAACCAGCCGGACAGACGCTTCAAGCCTTCGTCCAGCAAGGCCTGGTGGCGCCCCTGCTCGGTCAGGGTGTCCAGCAGGCGGCCCATGCCGGTGGACAAATCCACCGACGCCAGCCGGCGGCGCAGCCCGCGCACCATCACGCGCTGGACGCGGGGGTCTTTCAGAAAATCCACCGACTCGGCCAGCACCCCGGCGGCCTGCCCGGCCACAAAAGTGCTGTTGGCCGGCTGCTGGAGCCAGACGGCCAGGCGGGCCGCCGGGTTCAGATCACGCACCCGCCCCACCAGGGAACGGGTATCCAGAAATTTGTCGCGGATGAACTCGGCCAGGTTGTCGGCCAGCCGGGCCTTGTTACGCGGCAGGATCGCCGTGTGGGGAATCGGCAACCCAAGCGGGTGGCGGAACAGGGCCACCACCGCAAACCAGTCAGCCAGGGCACCGATGGTGGCCGCCTCGGCAAAGGCCGCCACCCAATGCCAGCCCTGCTGACGGGCCACCAGATACACCACCGCCACCACCACCAGCAGGCCAGTGGCGAGATTCTTCATTTTGCCCAGATCGGCACGTTTTTCTTGATGGGCGCTCATGCGCTTGCTTCCTCCCTGCGCCGGAAAACCCAGTAATCATCGCGGGACGCCTCCGGCGCAAAAGCGTACCCGTCTTCCTGAAACTCCTTGAGGTCTTCCACCTCGGTGATGCCCCGGCGGGCCGCGAAACGGGCCATCAGCCCCCGCGCCCGCTTGGCGTAAAAGCTGATGATCTTGTAACGCCCACCCTTCCAGTCTTCAAACCCGAGCTGGATCACCCGACCGCGCAGCCGAGCCGGGCGCACCACCTTGAAATACTCTTCCGAGGCCAGATTCACCAGGATGCGGGGCGCGCCCGCCTCGGCTTCGGCGTCCAGCAGGCGGTTGAGGCCTTCGGTGGGAATGTCGCCCCAGAAAGCGTACAAATCCTTGCCCCGGGCGTTGGCGTAGCGGGTGCCCATTTCCAGCCGGTAGGCCTGCATCAGGTCCAGGGGGCGCAGCAGGCCATACAAGCCCGACAGAATGCGCAGATGCTGTTGGGCGTAAGCGAGGCCGGCGGCATCCAGGCTGCGCACGTCCAGCCCGTCGTACACATCGCCATTGAAGGCAAAAATGGCCGGACGGGCATTGTCCGGGCCGAAGGGCCGGGACCATTCGGCATAGCGGGCCACGTTGAGGGCTGCGAGCTTGTCCGACAGGGACATCAAGGCCGCCACCTGGCCCAGGGAGCATTCCCGCAGGCCGGCGATCAACTCGGCGGCATCGTCCAGGTAATCGGGCTGGGTGCAGGCGGCGCTGGCAGAAATGGGGACAGGCGACTCGTAATCAAGCGCCTTGGCAGGGGAAATCACAAAAAGCATGGCGGCGATTGGGTCCGGGCCGGACCAGGAAAGTCAAAACGGTCGCCATGGTATCAAGGGCGCGGGGGCGGGTGGACACCTGTACAGGCTCACCCGCCCTCGCCCGGGGCTCAGCCCCGTTCCACGTCGGTGACGTCCTTGATCTCGCCAATCAGGCTGAAAGCCCGCTGGATCTGCACCACGTTCTGCACTTCGATGGTAAAGCGCATCCGGGCCGAACCCTTGCGGCTCAGGGTGTTGACCGCAATCACGTTGAGTTTTTCCCGGGAGAGCACTTCCGAAATATCGCGCAGCAGGCCCTGGCGGTCCATGGCGTGCACCACCAGATCCACCGGGAAAACGGCCTTTTCTGCAGGGCTGCCGGATTCACCCCACTGGGCAGCAATCAGCCGCTCGGGGTGCTCGCGCAGCAGGGCCTGGAAATCCGGGCATTCGATACGGTGGATGGACACCCCGCGCCCCCGGGTCACATAGCCCTGGATTGCATCCGGCGGAGCCGGTTTGCAGCAGCGGGCCAGGGAGGTCATCAGCTTGCCCACCCCGACAATCAACACGGTATCGCCCGCGTCGCCCGAATGGCTCTGGCCGATGACCACCTCTGGGGCTTCGCGCACCGCGTCTTCATCCACCCCGCCCCGCAGGGCGACCTGGATGGCGCGGGGCCCCACCTCACCCCGGGCCACGGCCAGGAACAAGGCGTCGGCGGCCTTGAAGCCCATGCGCACCGCCAGATCCTCGATGTTGACCTGGCCGTGGGCTTCCCGCTGGATTTCCTTGGTGACGGCGGCCCGACCCCGCAGCCGCAGCTCCTCGTCTTCGAGGGCGCTGAAGTATTGCTTGATCTTCTGGCGCGCCCGGGTGGTCTGCACATAGCCCTGGAGCGGGTTGAGCCAGTCCCGGGAAGGCCCGCCTTCCTTGGCGGACATGATTTCAACGGTCTGGCCGCTATGCAGCGGGGTGTTGAGGGTGACGAGCTGGCCGTTCACCTTGGCGCCCCGGCAGCGGTGGCCCAGGTCGGTATGCAGCCGGTAGGCAAAATCGACCGGCGTTGCCCCCCGAGCCAGGTCGATCACCCGCCCCTGGGGGGTCAGCACATAGATGGTGTCGTTGAGGGAAGCGCGCTTGAACTGCTCCACCCAGTCGGCCGCATCGGTGACTTCGTCGCGCCACGACAGCAGGCTACGCAGCAGGGCAATCTTGTGATCGTACTCGGAGTTGGAGGCGCCGCTACCTTCCTTGTAACGCCAGTGGGCGGCCACCCCCAGTTCGGCGTGGTTGTGCATGTCGTAGGTACGGATCTGCACCTCCACAGCCCGCCCATCGCCGGCATACACGGCGGTATGCAAAGACTGGTAGTTGTTGCCCTTGGGCATCGAGATGTAGTCGTCGAACTCCTTGGGGATGGGCGTCCAGATCTGATGGACGATGCCCAGCACCGCGTAGCAATCCTTGACCTCCCGCACCAGCACCCGCAGGGCGCGCACGTCGTAGATCTGGGAAAAATCCAGGCGCTTGGCCCGCATCTTGTTGTAGATGCTGTAAATATGCTTGGGCCGACCATAGACTTCGGCCTTCACGCCGATCTCTTCCACCTCCTGCTTGAGGCGGGCCACTGCGTCGATGATGAACTGCTCCCGCTCCACCCGGCGCTCGTCCAGCATTTTGGCGATGCGCTTGTAGGTGTCGGGCTCAAGAAAGCGGAAGGAGAGGTCTTCCAGCTCCCACTTGAGTTGCCAGATCCCGAGCCGGTTGGCCAGGGGCGCATAGATGTCCATGCTCTCCCGGGCGATGGACTCGCGCAGAGTGCCCGGGTGATCGGTGAAGTAGCGCAGGGTCTGGGTTCGGGATGCCACCCGCAGCAGCACCACCCGGATGTCTTCGACCATGGCCAGCAGCATCTTGCGCAAGACTTCGGTCTGGGCACGGATTTCAGGGGCGCTGGCAGTGCTGGTCAAGCGGGTGACGACGCGCAGGCCATTAAGCTTCTGCAAGCCCCCCACCAGGCGGGAGACTTCTTCACCACAGCGCTCGGCAATCCGATCCAGCGGATCAACCAGCACATCACCC
>JAJTBM010000155.1 GCA_021286885.1 Rhodocyclales bacterium | reverse complement strand
CCGCGATGCACGCGCTGGAATTCAAGCCCCCGACCCGCCCGCTGTTTCTGGCCCTGGCGGTTTCCCTCCTGATCCACGGCCTGTTGCTGAGCCTTCGGCTCCAGCAGCAAGCTCCCGTGCGTCCACCGGCCAACAGCGGCATGGACGCCCGCCTCGAACTCGCCCGCCCGGCCCGACCAGCCCCCCCGCCCGTCGCCCAGAGCAAGCCCCAGGCGCCACGCCATGAAACCCGCGCAGCCCAGACCCCCACACCCCGGGTGCTGACGGCCCGCCAACCGTCCCCAACGCAGGCCCCCACCGTACCGCCGGCCAACTGGAGCATCGCCCAAAAGCAGGAAATGGATAATTTCCTGAACGATCTGAGCGCCGAGCAGAAACGCCCCCAACCCAACCTGGCCGAGCGCTCCATGGCCATGGCCCGGGAGGTGAGCCGGGAGGTGGGCCGGGAAATGGGCCGGGAAATGGGCCAGAATGAAGCCCGGCGCAGCAGCCAGGGCGGCGGCGCAGCGCTGGTGGAACGCATCCCCAACAGCCCGGAGCTCGACCCCTTCAGCCTCGAAATGTATATGGATGCGCTGGTCAAGAAGCTCAACCGGAGCGCCAGCTTCGTGCGCAACGACCCGCGCAGCCGGGGCGTGCAGAGCGCGGCGATTCAGGTGCGCATCAACCCCGATGGCAGCCTGAAAAGCTTTGAAGTGGTGCGCACCGGCGACCAGCGGGAAGAGATCGAATTCGTCAAGAGCGTGGTGGAACGCGCCATTCCCTTCGCCAGCTTCCCGGCAGATCTGGTCCAATCAGCCCGCAGCCTGGGCCTCATGATCTGTATTCAGCCTGCTGGCAGCGGTGGCGGCTTTGGCTTTACCCGACGCTCGTCGGGGGGCTGCTAAGCGCACACCACAACCACACCACAGCTTTAGCCGTTCCCGTCCCCCAAAAGCCCTCGGGGGCATCCGGCCAGACCTGGGTCTGACGGGATGCCCCCGAGGGCTTTGGGCTGCTAGGGTGCCCGACCAGCGCCTTTAATCAGCGCCTTTAACGTGCGCCGGCTTCGGCAATCCGCTGGGCGATGTGATCCAGGGCGGCTTCGACCTGATCCACCAGGATCAGGCACAGGTCGCCTTCACCCAGGCGGGCCAGGGCCGCGTCGATGGCGGCAAACTCACCCCGGATTTCGGTGGAGAAGGTCGTGCGGGCCGCACCCTCCAAGCCCTGGCGCAGAAGCGCCAGCACTTCACCATCGGCCCGGCCGCGCTGGCAGTCATCCTGATACAGGAGCACATCATCGAACACCCCGCCCAGAATGCGGGTCTGCTCGCGGATGTCTTCATCGCGCCGGTCGCCAGCACCGCTGATCACCACGCTGCGACGCTGGGCCGGCATGCTCTCCACCGCCTGCACCAGGGCCAGGATGGCGTCCGGGTTGTGGCCGTAGTCGGCAATCAGGGTGGCGCCCTGGTAGTCGAACACATTGAAGCGGCCTGGTGCGCTGGCGGCGTCGTTCACAAAGCTCGCTGCGCCCTGGCGGATGACTTCAGGATCAATGCCCAGGGCCCAAGCAGCGGCGATGGAGGCCATGGCGTTTTCCACCTGGAAGGCGATGCTGCCCTTGCGGGTGATGGGAATCTGATCCAGGGGCACGCGGAACTCGAAGTCCTTTTGTGCGGCCACGATGGCGCCGTCTTCCACATACACCACCCGGTGGCCCTGGACCTTGTGGGTCACCAGCACCGGGTTGTAGGGATCGGCGGCGAAGAACAGCACCTTGCCGGGGCAGGCGCTGGCCATCTTGACCACCATCGGGTCAGCGGCGTTGAGCACGGCGGTGCCGTGGGGCGCCACGTTCTGGACGATCACCCGCTTCACCACGGCCAGATCTTCAACCGTGCTGATGTAGGACAGGCCCAGATGGTCGCCCATGCCGATGTTGGTCACCACGGCCACGTCGCAGCGGTCGAAGGCCAGGCCTTCGCGCAGCACGCCGCCCCGGGCGGTTTCAAACACGGCGGCGTCCACGTCCGGGTGGAGCAGGATGTTGCGGGCGCTACGCGGGCCGCTGCAATCGCCCGTGTCGATGCGGCGCTTCTGGACATACACGCCATCGGAGTTGGTCATGCCGACCCGCTTGCCGCTCACCCCCAGAATGTGGGCAGTGAGGCGCACCGTGGTGGTCTTGCCATTGGTGCCGGCCACGGCCACCACCGGGATGCGGCCATTCTCGCCCGGCGCAAACATGTTGGAGACCACCGCTTCGCCTACCCCCCGGCCCTTGCCGAAGGAGGGTTGCAGGTGCATGCGCAGGCCCGGGGCTGCGTTCACTTCAACGATACCGCCGTGCTGGTCTTCAAGGGGCTCCAGCACGCTTTCGCACACCACATCCACGCCGCAGATGTCGAGGCCGATGTTCTTGGCGGCGGCAATGGCGCGGGCGGCCACTTCGGGATGCACGTCGTCGGTCACATCGGTAGCGGTGCCACCGGTGGACAGATTGGCGTTGTTACGCAGGATCACGCGCTGGCCCTTGGGCGGCACGGACTCGGCGTTGAGGCCCTGCTTTTCGAGGGTCGCCAGGGCGATGTCGTCAAAGCGGATCTTGGTGAGGGAGGTGGCGTGGCCCGTGCCGCGCCGGGGGTCGCTGTTCACGTGCTCCACCAGTTGGCGGATGGTGCGCACCCCGTCGCCCACCACCAGGGGCGGATCCCGGCGGGCGGCCGCCACCAGCTGTTCGCCCACCACCAGCAGGCGGAAGTCATGGCCGGGCAGATAGCGTTCGACCATCACATCATCGCTGATCTCGGCGGCGACCCGGAAGGCGCGCTTCACTTCTTCTTCGGTGCGCAGCTTGACCGCCACGCCCTTGCCTTGGTTGCCATCCCGGGGTTTGACCACCACCAGGCCGTCGATTTCCTGGGCAGCCGCCCAGGCGTCGTCGGCGGAGGTCACGGAGCGGCCATTGGGCACCGGCACGCCGGCGGCGCGCAGCAGGTTCTTGGTGAGTTCCTTATCCTGGGCAATGGCTTCGGCCACGGCGCTGGTCAGGTCGGTTTCGGCGGCCTGGATGCGGCGCTGCTTGCTGCCCCAGCCAAACTGCACAAGGCTGCCTTCAGTCAGGCGGCGGAAGGGAATGCCCCGCAGCACGGCAGCCTGGACAATGGAGCCGGTGGAGGGGCCGAGGCGCACGTCCTCATCCAGCTCCTGAAGGCTGGCCAGGGCGGCGGGCAGGTCGAAACTGCCATCGGCCAGCGCAGCGGCGCACAGTTCCTGGGCAAGCTTGAAGGCTAGGCGGCCCACTTTTTCTTCGGTGTATTCCACGACCACCTGGAACACGCCCTTTTCGAGGGTGGCGGCGGTGCGGCTGAAGGTCACCGGGCACCCGGCGCAGGCCTGGAGGCCAAGGGCGGCCAGCTCAAGGGTATGGGCCAGGGAAATGCCGCCCTGGTGGCCTTCGGCCTGGAGAAAGCCGATCTCGGGGAACAGATTGCGCAGGCGTGCTTCGTAACCGGGCAGGGCTTCGATGTCCAGCTCGGCTTCCGAGCAGGAAACAATCGCTTCGATGGCGGTGTGACGGCTCCACAGATTGGGGCCGCGCAGTGCCCGGATGCGGGAAACTTCCATGGGATTACAGTCCTTGTACGTTTGTACTTGTGCTTCCTGGCTGCCGCGCCCCACCCAAAGGGGCGGGGGCGGCGCTCAGCGTAGCGGGAGGCAGAGAGTGGGCGCGGATCAGTCGTTGCGCAGGGGCGCCGTGGGATCGTAGGGCTTTACGCCCGCCCGGATCATGGCCGGAGCCACACCCAGGGCCCAGGCACCGGCGACAGCCGCCAGCAGGTTGGAGAGCACGCCCGGCTGATCGATACCGCCCTTGGCCAGCATCGCGATCTTGGCCAGACGGGCCACCGGCTCGGCCTTGTCGCCCACCGCCAGCATGATTGCGCCCTCCTGGACGAACACTGCGCGCTTGCCTTCGGCCCGGTGGGCCACAATGGCTTCGGCCTGCGGATCGATCCCGTAGAAAATCACCTCGCCATCCGAGAGGGAGGCCATTTCGACCACCGCCGGGTCTTCGGCGTTGAGCACCGCAGCGCCCTCGCCCAGCACCAGATCAATCTGGGTGCGGAACACGTTCCAGACCTTTTCGGGGCTGTCGATGTAGAACTCGCCGTAGTGCAGTTCGGGGTCGATATTGGTGACGATGCCCACCTGGCAGCGGTCGTACACGGTGCCATCGGCCAGAATGCTGCGGCAGCTGTTCTCGAACACGGCAGCTTCGACGGAGCGGTTCATCAGCACCCGCTCGGCGGCATCCCAGTTGGTTCGCTCGGCCTTTTCGACCTGACGCCCGTCCAGGAACACCCCTTCGCTGCAGGCGAGGCCAGTGTATTGGCCGGAGAGGCGCAGCAAATGGGCCAGCAGACGCGCCACCGGGGTCTTGCCCCGGCTGCCGGTGATGCCCACCACGGGGATGCGGGCGTCGGAATCCTTCTCGAAGAGGTGGGCCACAATGGCCTCACCCACCGGGCGGGGCTGACCCACGCCGGGCTTGAGGTGCATCAGCAGGCTGGGGCCGGCGTTCACTTCCACAATGGCGCCGCCCTGCTCGGCCAGGGGCTTGGTGATGTCTTCGCACACCAGATCGACCCCGGCGATGTCCAGGCCCACAATGCGGGCGGCCAGGCAAGCCAGCTCGGCGGTATCGGGGTGCACCTCGTCGGTCACGTCGAAAGCCATGTTGCTGGTGCGCACGATCATCACTTCCTGGCCTTCCGGCGGGATGGAGCTGCCGGAGTAGCCCTGGCGGCTCACTTCCATCTGGGCGGCGGGGAAGCGATCAAGGGTGATGCGATACAGGGGGAATTCGTGCTCATCGCCCCGACGCGGGTCGGAGTTGATCTGGGTGTCGATCAGCGCATCAATGGTGGAACGACCATCGCCCACCACCGACACCATATCGCCCTTGTTGGCGGCCACCATGCGGCCACCCACCACCAGCAGACGGTGCTCGGCGCCCTTGATGAAGCGCTCCACCATCACCTCGGAGCCCTCGGCCTGGGCCAGGGGGAAGGTGGACGCCACTTCCTCGGGGGTGTTGATGTTGGTGAACACGCCCCGGGCATGGTTGCCATCGCTGGGCTTGACCACCACCGGGTAGCCGATATCGTCGGCGGCCTCGATGGCGTCTTCCACGTCGGTCACGATGCGGCCTTCGGGCACCGGAACGCCGCAAGAGGCCAGCAGGGTCTTGGTGAGATCCTTTTCCCGGGAGATGCTCTCGGCAATGGCCGGCGTCCGGTCAGTCTCGGCCGTCCAGATCCGGCGCTGGCGGGCACCGTAGCCCAGCTGCACCAAATTGCCTTCGGCCAGCAGGCGGATGTAGGGGATGCGTCTATCCTTGTCGGCGGCGGCTTCGACGATGCTGCGGGTGCTGGGCCCAAGCATGTAGTCGTCCACCAGCTCGCGCAGGCGGGCCACGGCGGCATCCACATCGTAGGGGCGGCCTTCAATAGCGGCCATCAGCAGATCCCGCCCCATGTGCAGGGCTTCGAGGGACACTTCTTTTTGCCAGGCACGGATCACCACCTTGTACACGCCGCGCAAGGACGTCTCCCGGGCCTTGCCAAACCCGCCGGACATGCCGGCCAGGTTCTGCAGCTCCAGGGTCACGTGCTCCAGGATGTGACCGGGCCAGGTGCCATCCCGCAGCCGCTGCAGGAAACCACCCCGCTCGCCGATGCTGCAACGGTGCTCGATCAGGGTCGGCAGCATGGCAGTCAGGCGCTCGTAGAAACCGGGGATCACATTGGAAGGGCAATCCTCAAGGTCATGAATATCGACCCACGCTTCGAGCACAGCACGGTAAGTCCAGATGTTCGGACCCCGAAGGTGGAGCACATTGAGGAAATCGATGGTCTTGTTGGTCATGTGCAAGGCGATGATAAAGACGGGCTTGGTAGCGCGGCGCAGTTACAGGTTGTGCCGGACTCCTACCTTAACGCAGGAAACGCGGCCAGGATTACCAACCCGGCACGGTGCAGAAACACTCCCGGGAACCCCGGCAGCCCACACACCGGGCCCGCCAGGTGCCGTATCGGGTATCGAAGGGCTGTCGGGCGGGTATACGCGCATGTTACGAGTCAGTAAACTTCGACCGCAATTTTGCCCTACGTCGGCCATTTTCTGTGGCCCAATCGCATCCACAAGATGAATTCTGTGCCTTCCAACCCGACATCCACCCCTTCAGAGCCCCACGCCCACCCGGGCACAAGTGTGGTTTCCCCTAGTTACTCCGAGTTTTTGGGGCCTGCAGTGCCCGAATCCTGGCGTCCGCGCCTGGAGGCCGAGCTCGCCCCCGACGAGAAGCTGCTGGCCTGCCTGAGCCTGGATCTGAACATTCAGTTGCAATTTGATGAAGGCGTGGTGGCCCTCTCCGACCGGCGCCTGATCGCCTGGGATCAGGTGGCGAAGGCATGGACCCACTGGGATTTCCGCCCCGGCCTCGCCCTGCGCCACCGGGATCACGGCGGCGTGGCCACCCTGGAGCTGGTGGATGCTGAAGGCAAGCTGGCCGGCTGGCGCTTCACCCTGTCGCAAGATCCGGCTGCCGTGCATCTGGCCGACCGCTTCCGGGCCCGGCTCGAATGCGTGCTCGCCGGCCAGGAGCCGCCCCCGCCCGAGCCCATGGTCTGCCCCACCTGTGACGCGGCCCTGCCCCCGGGCACCGACGAATGCCCCACCTGCGCCCGGGAAATCCACACCCCGCCGTCGACCTGGACCTTATTCCGGCTGTGGCGCTTTGCCCGCCCCTACAAGAACCAGCTGCTGGTCGGCTTCCTGCTGACCCTGTGCGCCACCGCCGCCACCCTGGTGCCGCCCTACCTCACCATGCCGCTCATGGATGAGGTGCTGATCCCCTACCAGAACGGTGCCCCCATCGACTGGAGCCGGGTCTCCGGCCTGCTGGGCGGGCTGATGGGCGCGGCCCTGGTGGCCTGGTCCCTGG
>JAJTBM010000154.1 GCA_021286885.1 Rhodocyclales bacterium | reverse complement strand
CCGCGTTGATGAAGGTCTTGAGCAGATGGATGGACGAGATGCCGATGATCGCGGTCGAGAGCTTGATCTTCAGCACCCCCGCATTCACGTGAGACAGCCATTCGGGCTGATCCGGGTGGTCGTCCAGATCCAGGCGCGAGACGAAGGTTTCGTAGCCGCCGATGATGACCATGATGAGCAGGTTGGCGATCATCACCACGTCGATCAGCCCCAGCACCACCAGCATGGTCTCGGTTTCGCTGATGTGGCCGCCAGACTCGATCACGCTGGCCACCAAGTGGAACAGCTCGGCCATGAAGAGGTAAACGTAGATCCCCTGGGCTACGACCAGCCCGAGGTAGAGGGGGGCCTGGAGCCAGCGGCTCCAGAAAATGAAGCGTTCCAGTTGGTTTTGTGTTCCTTTGCTCATGGTTCCGGACGGCCGAGTTGGGGGATGGCGGATTTTATCATCGGCGAACGGGGCCCCCACGGGTTAAAATGGCGAACTTTGCTTTTCTGCCTCAAGGGCTTTACGCATGAATCTGCAACCCATCACCGCACTGTCGCCCCTCGACGGTCGTTACGAATCCAAGGTTTCCGCGCTGCGCGAGCATTTTTCCGAATACGGCCTGATCCGCAACCGGGTCAAGGTGGAAGTCGAGTGGCTCAAGGCCCTGGCTGCTGCCCCCGAGCTGGCCGAGATCGCCCCGTTCTCCGCCGCCACCGTTGCCGAGCTGGATGCCGTGATCGCCGAATTCTCGGTGGCCGACGGTGAGGCCGTGAAGGCCATTGAGGCAACCACCAACCACGACGTGAAGGCCATGGAATACTGGCTCAAGAAGCGTCTGGGCCATAACACCGAAGTGATGAACGTGACCGAGTTCATCCACTTTGGCTGCACCTCCGAAGACATCAACAACGTCTCCCACGCCCTGATGCTGCGCGACGGTCGCGACAGCGTGCTGCTGCCGGCCCTGGACAAGATCATCGCTCGCCTGGTCGAGCTGGCCCACAACCTGGCCGATCTGCCCATGCTGTCCCGCACCCACGGCCAGCCCGCCAGCCCCACCACCCTGGGCAAGGAAATGGCCAACGTGGTGTATCGCCTGCGCCGTGCCCGCAAGGCCATCGCCGGTGTTGAGCTGACCGCCAAGTTCAACGGCGCTGTGGGCAACTACAACGCCCACCTGTCTGCCTACCCCGAGTTCGACTGGGAAACCTTCAACGGCCGCTTTGTGGAATCCCTGGGTCTGGCCTTCAACCCCTACACCATCCAGATCGAGCCCCATGACGCCATGGCCGAGCTCTACGATGCCACCGCCCGCGCCAACACCATCGTGCTGGATCTGTGCCGCGACATCTGGATGTACATCTCCCTGGGTTACTTCAAGCAGAAGCTGAAGGCTGGCGAGATCGGTTCTTCCACCATGCCCCACAAGGTCAACCCCATCGACTTCGAGAACGCCGAAGGCAACCTGGGTCTGGCCAACAGCGTGCTGCGCCACCTGGCCGACAAGCTGCCCGTGTCCCGCATGCAGCGCGACCTGACCGACTCCACCGTGCTGCGCAACATGGGCGTCGCCTTTGGTTACGCCGTGCTGGCCTTCGAAGCCTGCCTGCGTGGCCTGAACAAGCTCGAAGCCGAACCCGCCCGCCTGGCCGCCGATCTGGACGCCTGCTGGGAAGTGCTGGCCGAGCCCATCCAGACGGTGATGCGCCGCTACGCCGTGCCCAACCCCTACGAGCAGCTCAAGGAACTGACCCGTGGCAAGGGCATCACCAAGGAAGCGCTGCAAGAGTTCATCACCACCCTGGCCATCCCCGAAGCCGAAAAGACCCGCCTGCTCGAAATGACCCCGGGCAGCTACATCGGCAAGGCCGCCGAGCTGGCCAAGCGCATCTGAGGAGCGGCGACCATGGCTTTTGCTGACAAGCTCAAGACCCTGCCCGGCGTGTCCCATCTGGCTGCGATCCAGCTGATCAATGCTGCCGATGAGGTGGTGGCCACCATCGAGAACAAGCCCGGCCAGGCCGGCTCCCTCGCGGTGTACAACCATCTGGCCCAGATCCACGGGGCCATCACCCCGGATGCCGCCACCCAGGGCATCGAGATCTACGCCGAGCACAGCGAAGATGCCCGCATCAACCCGGGCAAGCATCCCAACATCGACCGCCTGATCGGTCTGGTGGAGCGGGGCGAAACCCTGCGGGTGAAGCACGTCTTCGCCGCCTGAGCCTGAGGGCGCCCTTCTGGGTGCCTTCTGCAAAGGTGCTGCTGCCATGAACAACGGGCCGCTCCCCACGCAGGGAGCGGCCCGTTGTTCGTTAACCTTGGACGGCGCAGGCGGCGTAGGCGGCGCAGACCGCCCAGACCTCAGGCAGCGGCTGCCTTCAGCGCCGGATGGGCTTGCTGCAGCCGGGTGCAGATGCCCAGCCCAATCAGCACGCCCACGGTATCGGCCAGCAGATCCCAGGGGTCGCCCACCCGGTTGAGGGTGAATTGATCCTGGCAGACCTCGATCAGCAGCCCGTAGAGCACCAGGCCAATGGCGATGGGGCGGGCATGACGGGGCCCGCCGGCCCAGCCCATCAGCATCAGCACCACGAAGCATCCGTAGTGCTCGATCTTGTCCTGAAAAGAAAATGCATTGAAGTAAGGCTCCGGTAGCGGAATCATCGCCAGGATGAAGATAGCCACCAGGGCAGTGACAAACAGCCCCCGCAGCAGCAGGGGCGGCAGGCGGAGCAGCAGATCCATACCGTAGCCCTCAGCCCTTGGCCTTGGCGCCCGCCTTGGCCGGCAGCACCGTGCGGGCCCAGTCCAGGGCGCCCAGGCGCTTCCACAGGGGGCGGTACTCGCGCCGGTATTCCCGGGCTAGTTCGGTTTCTTCGGATTCATTGCTGCGCGGACGGCTCACGCTGTCGGCTTCCAGCAGCTTCCACAGACGCGGGAAGCTGCGGGCGGCCTGCTTGAGCACTTGGGCTGCCACCTCGGTCTGGCCATTGGCAAAGTAGCTCAAGACATGCCCGAACAGCAGGGCGCCGTTGTCTTCGGCGCAGGGGCCGACCAGGGCCAGGGCCTCGGCGGGCTGGCCCTGGTCCAGCAGCAGGTGGATCAGGGGTTCGCGCACTTCCAGCTGGTCGCTCGGGTCGGCTTCGGTGAGCAGCCAGCGCAGCACCGCTTCGGCCTGTTGCGGATCCTGGCGGCGCAGCAGCAGGGCCTCTTCAAAGGCCAGCACCAGCACGGCCCGGCTGGGGGTGTGATCCCAGGCCAGAGGCGGGTGGATGTGGCCGGCTGCGAGCAGGGCCTGACGCAGGTTGGCGCCGTAGCGGGCGAGGGTGCGGTGCAGGGCCTGGAGGGCGCCGGGGCTGCCCGGCAGCATGGTGGAAATCACTTGGCTCAGATCGGCCAGCACCAGCAAGGATTGGCCCAGGATCGGGTGCTTGACCAGGTCTTCAAACCAGGTGAGGCCATCAGCCCTGGGGTTCATGGGGGTGTTTTTTGCCCAGCGCTTTTCCAGCTTGGCCAGCTCGGGTGTGGGCAGCAGCCCGGCCCCGTAGTGGAGCTGGGTGGCGGGGTCGGGCCAGCTGAGGATGACATCCCACAGTTGGGGGATGGGGCCCTCGGCGCTGTCGGCTTCCATCTGGAGCATGGTTTCGTCCGGGGCATGGGCCATGGATTCCAGAAAATGAATCAGCTCGGCGTAATCATGCTGCTTGTCCCGGGCCAGGCGCTGGCCCCAGAACTCGGCCCGGGCCTGGGCTTCGGCCTGCCGCCCCTGGGCCACCAGGGTGATGATTTCCAGTTGGGCGAGGCTGGGGGCGTTGGGCGTCAGGTGCTGGGCTTCGAGGAAGGCCGCCTGGGCGGCTTCGTATTCACCCATGTCGCACAGCATCGCGCTCTGGATTTGAAGCGCGGCCGAGCGCAGGGCTTTATGGCTGCAGCCCAGCAGGCGCTCCAGAAAGCGCTCCCGCCGGGTGGCATGGTTTAGCTCGGCGTAGAGGGTGAGCAGCAGATCAGCGGCCCCTTCGGCCTCGGGATCCTCGCCCGCGAGCTTGTCCAGATCTACAAACAATTGCTCCAGCAGCGCCAGTGCCCGGCGGCTTTCGCCCTGGGCAGCGTCATCCTGGGCGGCCTGGAGGACGGCTCCAACGGGTAGCGCATGGAGCGGCAGCTTCTTGAAGCTGGTCTGGGGCAGCAGATGCAGCACGCTCGCGCCCAGCCATTCGGGGGGAATGTTGAGGGGCATGCTGCGGATCGCGCCACAGCATTTGCCGTAGGTCTTGCCCGAGCCACAGGGGCAGCTCTGGTGGGCTTGCAGCTTGATGGGCGTCGGTAGTGCCAGATCCAGACCCAGGCGGGGGGTGATGTTCCACAGTTCCACCGCCAGATGGGTGGTCATGGCCTGATGGGCGGGGGTGATTTGACCATCAAAGGGGAGTCCCAGCACGGCGGCCATATGCAGGGCCAGGGGCAGCATGTCATCGCGGAAGTCGTTGAAGCTGGGGCCGGCCTGGAGCATGGCAGCGGCGCTTTCGCAGATCTGGCCGAGGGTGTCGGCCCATTCGGCCTGGGCGGAAGTGTTCATGATGGAGGGGCAGTGCAGAGTTTGCGAATATGCCCGACAGGATACCGGAAGCCCCCGGGAACACCGAAATTCCGGGGAGGGCGTGCGGTGTGCGAATTTGTGGGTTTTTGCGTATAATAAGAATCGTTATCAGTTGGCCCGGTTCGCGGGCCCCACCAGCCAGCCACCCCCAGCATTCCGCTCCAGGTAGCCAGCCAGTCACGCCCAGCCTGGAGTGTTGTATGTCTGAAATGTCTTGCCGGGGGCTGCGTTTGCGCCCTCTGAATCGCGCTTTGCTGTCCGTTTTCGTCCCCTTCATCACCTGTGCTGCGTTTGCTCAGGGGCTCCATGCGGCTGAAACCGATGTGCTCACCCTCAGTCCGGTGCGGGTGGAGGAAGGGCGTGGTGTGGAAGAGGCGCCTTCCGAGCGCTCGGGGCGCTACACCGTGCGGCGCAGTCGGTCGGCCACGGGGCTCAATCTGAGTCTGAAAGACACGCCTCAGAGTGTTTCGGTACTCACCCGGGCCGAAATGAACGATTTTCGGCTCAACAGCGTGAATGAGGCACTGGCAGCCTCTTCGGGCGTCATGGTGGAAAAGGTCGAAACCGATCGTACCTATTACACCGCCCGGGGGTTTGACATCACCAGCTTCCAGGTGGATGGCGTTGGTGTGCCCTTTGCCTATGGGAACGTGTACGGGGATCTGGATACCGCCCTCTACGATCGGGTGGAGGTGGTGTACGGGGCGAACGGCCTCACTACCGGCACCGGTTATCCGGCCGCCACGGTCAACTTTGTGCGCAAGCGCCCGACCCCCGATTTCCAGGCCAGTGCAGGTCTCAAACTGGGGAGTTGGAATAGCCGTCGGCTGGATGGGGATGTGTCGGGCGCCTTGGTTGAGTCGGGGCGTTTGAGGGGCCGTCTGGTGGTGGCCCATGAAGATGGCGACTCCTATCTGGATCGTTACGGCCGTCGCAAGAGCGTGGTGTATGGCGTGCTGGAGGCTGATCTGGGCCCGGACACCCTGCTGACCCTGGGGCATAGCGAGCAGTACAACAAGGCCCGTAGTCCTCTGTGGGGTGCCATTCCCATGTTCAACACGGATGGCTCTCGCACCCACTATGCCCGCTCCACCAGTACGGCTGCCGATTGGGCCTATTGGGACTCCAGCATCAAGACCAGCTTTGCCGAACTGAGCCACGCCTTGGGTTCCGACTGGCAGCTCCAGGCCCAGTTGAGCCGCAACGACCAGGTGGATGATTCGGCTCTGCTGTATGTGTATGGCACCCCGAATGCCAGCACCGGCCTGGGGCTTTACAGCTACCCTTCCCGCTACGCCATGCATAGCCGCCGGGATTTGGCGGATGTCCGGGTCAATGGCGGCTTTGAATGGCGCGGTCTGCGCCAGGAGTTGAGTGCAGGCCTCAGCTGGTCCCGCTCCGCCCTGAGCGATACTTCCTATTATGGGCGGGGAATCGGAACGGCCTTGCCCAGCCTGGAGGGCTGGCAGGGGGATTACGCCATGCCTGGGTTTGATGCGTCCATTGATGGCAGCCAGTTCGCGACCATTCAACGCAGCGCCTTCCTGGCGGCCCGCGTGCGCCCGGTGGCACCCTTGCAGGTGATCCTGGGCGCCCGAGCCACCGCGTCGGAAACCGCCGGGGTGTCTTACGGTGTCAGTCGGGAGAGTCGGGCCAGCGAGATCACCCCCTATGCGGGGCTGGTGTATGCCCTGACCTCCGACTGGAATGCCTATCTGAGCCAGACGCGGATCTTCAATCCCCAGTACCAGCAGGATGCCCAGGGCAATTTTCTTGATCCGGTGCGGGGGCGTAGTACCGAAACCGGTTTGAAGGGCCGTGTGTTCGGGCTGGATGCCAATCTGGCCCTGTTCAAGACCCGTCAGGAAAATCTGGCCGAGTTTGCCGGTTCGGTGGGTACCCGCAGCTATTACAGCGGGATCGATGCAGAATCCACCGGCTTCCAGTTCGATCTGGCCGGCCAGCTCACCCCGCAGCTGGAGGGGCGCTTGGGCTATACCCAGCTCTCCATCCACGATGATGCGGGCCAGAACGTGCGCACCTACACCCCGCGTCGTCTGCTGCGTGCGTCGGCCACCTATCAGCTGCCTTGGCTGCCCGGCCTCAAGCTGGGCACCCAGGTGAGTCATCAGGGAGATGTGTATGCCTTCTATAACGGCTGGGAGCTACGCCAGAAGGCCTACACCCTGGTGGATCTGATGGCCAGCTATGCGCTGGATCGCCAGTGGACGGTGAGCCTCAACCTGCGCAACCTGACCGATGAAAAGTATCTCTCCAGCCTGTACTGGGGAAGCTATGGCCAGGGTTACTACGGGGCTCCGCGCAATCTGAGCGTGGCGCTCAACTGGCGTTACTGAGTCCAAGGCCCTGGTCATGGCACGCAAAGCATACCTGCGCCCCTTGCTGGTGCTCATCCATCGCTGGCTTGGGTTGGGAAGCGCCCTGTTTTTGATGCTGGCGG
>JAJTBM010000153.1 GCA_021286885.1 Rhodocyclales bacterium | reverse complement strand
ACCCAGTCGGGGTTGCCGGAACCGTCGGAAATCACCAGCACTTCGGAAGGCCCGGCCACCATGTCGATCCCGACGGTGCCGAACACCCGGCGCTTGGCGCTGGCCACATAGGCATTGCCCGGGCCGACGATCTTGTCCACCTGGGGAATGGTCTGGGTGCCATAGGCCAGGGCGGCCACGGCCTGGGCGCCACCGATGGTGAACACCCGATCCACGCCGGTAATGGCCGCCGCCGCCAGCACCAGCGGGTTGCGCTCACCGCCGGGGGTGGGCACCACCATGATGAGTTCGCCCACCCCGGCCACCTTGGCGGGAATGGCGTTCATCAGCACCGAGCTGGGGTAGGAGGCGCGCCCACCGGGCACGTACAGGCCCACCCGATCCAGCGGCGTGACCTTCTGGCCCAGGTAGGTGCCGGCCATGCCGGGGGCTTCATCGGCGTAGCGCCAGGATTCGAGGCGCTGACGCTCGTGATAGCTGCGCACCCGGGCTGCGGCGGCCTCCAGGGCCTCCCGCTGGGCGGGGCTGAGGCTGGCGAGGGCGGCTTCCAGATCTGCCCGGGGCAGCTCCAGGGCGCCCATGTCGGCGGCGTCGAGGCGGTCGAAACGGCGGGTGAACTCCACCACGGCCTCATCCCCACGGGTACGCACCGCGTGCAGGATGTCCGTCACCGCATGCTCGATGGCGGCATCGGTGCTGCCCTCGAAGGCCAGCAGGGCGTCCAGGGTGGCGGTGAAACCGGGGTCGGCGGAAGAGAGGCGACGGATCAGGGCAGTCATGGCTTGATGGCTCCGGCAAAGGCATCCAGCACGGGCTGAATCAGCGCGTGCTTGAGCTTGAGGGACGCCTGGTTCACAACCAGGCGCGAACTGATGGGCATGATTTCTTCGACTTCCACCAGATTGTTGGCGCGCAGGGTGCCGCCGGTGGAGACCAGATCGACGATCACATCGGCCAGGCCCACCAGGGGCGCCAGCTCCATGGAGCCGTAGAGCTTGATCAGATCCACGTGCATGCCCTTGGCGGCGAAGTGCTCCTTGGCAGCCTTCACATACTTGGTGGCAACCCGGATGCGGGCCCCGCGCTTGACGGCGGCGGCGTAGTCGAAATCCTTGGGGGTGGCCACACACAGCCGGCACTTGGCGATGTTCAGGTCCAGGGGCTGGTAGAGGCCGGTGCTGCCGTGTTCGAGCAGCACGTCTTTCCCGGCGATGCCCAGGTCGGCAGCGCCGTACTGGACATAGGTGGGCGTATCGGTGGCGCGCACGATCACCAACTGCACATCGGGGCGGTTGGTGCCGATGATCAGCTTGCGCGAGGTTTCGGGGTTGTCGGTCGGAGTGATCCCGGCAGCAGCCAGCAGCGGCAGGGTCTCTTCAAAAATTCGGCCCTTGGAAAGGGCGAGCGTGATGCCGTTCAAGGTCGTGATCTTCTTGGCAAAAAAGCGATTTTAGCCGAGCCGCCCCCAGGACGGCCCGGCTTCAGGGATAAAACCCCGGATTTTATTTGAGCCGCTCGACCCGGGCTCCCAGGGCGGCCAGCTTGGCCTCCAGGTTTTCGTAGCCCCGATCCAGGTGATAGATGCGCTCGATGATGGTGCTGCCTTCGGCCACCAGACCGGCAATCACCAGACTGGCAGAGGCGCGCAGGTCGGTGGCCATCACGGTGGCACCCTGCAGGCCGGCCACGCCCTTCACGAAGGCGGTGTTGCCGTCGATCCGGATGTCGGCGCCCAGGCGCTGGAGTTCGACCGCATGCATGAAGCGGTTTTCAAAGATGGTCTCGCGTATCACCGCCGTACCTTCGGCCACCGCGTTCAGGGCCATGAACTGGGCCTGCATGTCGGTGGGGAAAGCCGGATACGGGGCGGTGCGCAGGCTCACGGCCTGGAGCCGGGCGGGGGCCTTCAGGCGGATCGCGTCGCGCTCGCTGAACACTTCGCAGCCCGCATCCATCAGCTTGTCGATGACCGCATCCAGGTAGCTGCTGGAGGTGTTGGTGAGGCGCACCTCGCCCCCGGTCACGGCGGCCGCGCACAGGTAGGTGCCGGTCTCGATCCGGTCGGGCATCACCCGGTGGGTGGCGCCGTGGAGTTCCTTGACGCCCTGGATGCGGATCACGTCGCCGCCGGCGCCGGAGATACGGGCCCCCATGGCCACCAGGCAGTTGGCCAGATCCACCACCTCGGGTTCCCGGGCGGCGTTTTCGATCACGGTTTCACCGTCGGCCAGGCAGGCGGCCATCATCAGGTTTTCGGTGCCCGTCACCGTCACCATGTCGGTGAACAGGCGGGCGCCCTTGAGGCGCGGGCACTCGGCGTTCACATAGCCGTGTTCCACCTTGACGGTGGCGCCCATGGCCTGCAGACCCTTGATGTGCTGATCCACCGGGCGGGCGCCAATGGCGCAGCCGCCGGGCAGGCTCACCTTGGCGGAGCCAAAGCGTGCCACCAGGGGGCCCAGCACCAGGATGGAGGCGCGCATGGTCTTGACCAGCTCGTAGGGGGCCACCGGATTGGCGACGCCGCCGGCATCGAGGGTCACCCGGTCGCCGTCCCGCTCCACCTTCACGCCCATCTGTTCGAGCAGACGCAGCAGGGTGCCGATGTCGTTCAGACGGGGCACATTGGTGAAGGTGACGGGTTCTTTTGTAAGGAGCGCAGCGCACAGAATGGGCAGGGCCGCATTCTTGGCGCCAGAAATGGCGATCTCGCCCGCAAGCCGGGTGCCGCCTTCAATCAGTAACTTGTCCATGCAACAAAGGGCTCAGCCCAGTTCCTTCTGAAACGCTGCCCACTGGGCAGGGGTATAGGTGCTCAGTTGAAGGGCGTGGATCTCGTTGCCCATCAGCTTGCCCAGG
The DNA here is from genome assembly GCA_021286885.1 of Rhodocyclales bacterium. Classification (GTDB taxonomy): domain Bacteria; phylum Pseudomonadota; class Gammaproteobacteria; order Burkholderiales; family Rhodocyclaceae; genus Zoogloea. The sequence continues at coordinate 4,221 of JAJTBM010000153.1, read as the reverse complement.
GTGGCATACACCGCCTGGTGCTGACGCACCCGGGGCTTGCCTTCAAATACGGCGCTCACCACGATACCCGAAAAATGGGTGCCGTCATCGCCTTCAATCTTCAGGTAATCACAGGCCAGACCTTCGCGGATCAGGCGTTCGACTTCGTTTGCCGGAAACATGGTGTAAACCTCCTCAGGCCCGCAGCTTGTAGCCCCGGGCCAACAGCCGGAGGGTTAACAAGGCGAGCGCTACAAAACAGACCGATACGACCCCGATGCTCATCCACGGAGAGACATCCGAGGCCCCGAAAAACCCGTAACGGAAACCGTCAATCATGAAGAAAAACGGGTTGAAATGCGACACTCCCAGCCAGAAAGGCGGGAGCGAATGGATGGAATAGAACACGCCGGAGAGCATGGTCAGCGGCATGATCAGGAAGTTCTGGAAGGCCGCCAGCTGGTCGAACTTGTCCGCCCAGATCCCGGCGATCACCCCAAGGCTGCCCAAAAACGCCCCACCCACCAGGGAAAAAGCAAGAATCCAGCCCGGCTCCGCAAAGGGGAAGGATGCAAACGGCAAAGACACCAGCAGCACGCCCAGCCCGCACAGCAGGGCCCGGGCAATGGAGGCCAGCACGTAGGCGGCGTAAAACTCCCGGTAAGAAATGGGCGGCAGCAGCACGAACACGATGTTGCCGGTGATCTTGCTCTGGATCAGGGACGAAGAACTATTGGCAAACGCGTTCTGGAGGATGGTCATCATCACCAGGCCCGGCACCAGAAAGCTGGTGTAGGCCACTCCGGGCAGGGGCTCCACGTGGCCGTCCAGCACATGGCCGAAGATGAGCAGATACAGCACGGCGGTGAGCACCGGCGACAGCACGGTCTGGAAACCGACTTTCCAGAAGCGCAGGCACTCCTTGTACAGCAGGGTCTTGAAACCTTCCATGGGCCTTGGCTCGTAGTTTTGTCAGTTCTGGTTCATCACGCCCATAAAGACCTGTTCCAGGTCGGGCTTGCCCAGATTCATGTCGTGGATGTGGCCCCCGGCAGCAGCCAGGGCAGCGAGCAGGCCGGCCACTTCGTCGTAGGCCTCAAACCCGAAGGTGAAGTGCAAGCCGTCCTGCTTCAGCACCCGGGCAGCCAGGGCCGGCGGGAGGCTCAGGGGCGCGGCAAGGGTGACTTCCAGCACCCGCCGGGCAAAGCGCTGGAGCAGATTGGCGGTGCTGTCCAGGGCCACCACCTTGCCAGCCTTGAGCATGGCAATGCGCCCGCACAGGGTTTCGGCTTCTTCCAGGTAGTGGGTGGTCAGTACGATGGTGTGCCCTTCCTGATTGAGCTTGCGGATGAACTGCCACAGCCCTTGGCGCAAACCCACATCCACCCCGGCGGTCGGCTCGTCCAGCACGATGACCGGCGGGCGATGGACCAGGGCCTGGGCCACCAGGGCCCGGCGCTTCATCCCGCCCGAGAGCATGCGCATGTTGGCCTCGGCCTTGGCGGTGAGGTCCAGGTGGTGCAGGAGTTCGTCGATCCAGTCGTCGTTGTTGCGGATGCCGAAATAGCCCGACTGGATGCGCAGCATCTCGCGCACCGAGAAGAAGGGGTCAAACACCAGCTCCTGGGGCACCACCCCCAGCGCCAGGCGCGCAGCCCGGTAATCCCGCTGCACATCGTGGCCCATGATCTCCAGGGTGCCCCCATCCGGGCGGCTAAGGCCCGCGAGGGAGGAAATCAGGGTGGTCTTGCCGGCGCCGTTATGCCCCAGCAGGCCGAAGAACTCGCCCTGCTGGATCTCCAGATCCACGCCCCCCAGGGCCTGGAGGCTGCCAAAGCGCTTGGTGACGCCGCTCACGCGGATTGCGGGTACAGACTTCATGGAAGAACCGGAAAAGCCCCGGGCCTCAGGCCAGGGGCAGGATGGAATCGACGTCGTAGAGGGACGCGAGACTTTGCAGGGCCGGCGGTGCGCCGACAATGGAAAGGGAACGCCCGGCTTCCCGGGCGCTACGCAGCCAGGCCAGCAACAGGGCCAGGGCGGCGGAATCCACCTGGGTGACAGCCGACAAGTCTAGCACTTGCAGGCCCTGGGCGATCTGGGCACGCCCGTCATCCAGCAGACCGCCCACCTCTGCCAGGGTGAGCGGGCCAGACAGTTTCAGGCACCCGGCGGGCGTATCGCTCATTTTTTGGCGGCCACCTGGGATTCGAGCTGCTTGTTTTTGTCGCGCAGGGACTTGAGCAGACCGTCAATGCCCCCGTTGCGCACTTCCTGGGCGAAGGTTTCCCGGTAGTTGGTCACCAGACTCACCCCGGCCACCATCACGTCGTACACCTTCCAGGCATCCCCCTGACGCTCCAGGGCGTAGTCGAGCTGCACCGGCTTGGCACCGGGCTGGCGCACTTCGGTGCGTACCACCACATCGGTGTCTTCGGGCTTGCCCTTGAAGGGCTTGTAGTCGATCTGCTGGTTTTTGTACTGGGTCAGGGCGTTGGAGTAGGTGCGCACCAGCAGGGTTTTGAACTCCTGGGTCAGGGCGGTCTTCTGCTCCGGGGTGGCCTGCTTCCAGTCCTTGCCCACGGCCAGGCGGGTCATGTGGGCAAAATCGAAGTTGGGCAGCACCCGGGTTTCGACCAGTTCCACGGCCTTGCGGGTATCGCCGGACTGGATGGCCTTATCTTGGCGCACGATGGTGACCACATCATCGGTCACGCTCTTGACCAGGGCATCGGGTGCCTGGGTGTCGGCCAGGACGGACATGGACATACCGGCGCTCAGCACCAGGGCTGCACACAGGCGGGAAACACGGGGAAACAGAGTCTTCGTCATCATTGGGGGTTCTCCACAGGGGCCACGGAAGCAGCCAGAGGCTGGGCATCCAGCTTCAAGGCAGCGCTCGGGGTCTCGGGCGCATCGTCCAGCCCGGCTTCATCGTCCGGGTCTTTGATACGGGGCGGCTGGCCGTCGTAAACCTGGTTACGCCGATATTGCAGATAGAAACTACGGAAGTATTCGTATTTGTCGAGGGCCGCCTGATTGGCGGCTTCATCCGCCCCCAGCAGACCGGCCCGGGCATTCACGATGCGTAACGCCCGCAGGCTGTTACGCGTGGGAATATCCTCTACATAACCTACGGGATCAGCCGACCAGTCACCGATCAGAGCCACGCTATCCCGCACGGTGCTGGGCCCGAGGAAAGGCAACACGAGGTAAGGCCCATCGCCCACGCCCCACACGGCGAGGGTCTGGCCCAGGTCTTCGTCGTGCTTTTCCAGCCCCATGTCGGTGGCCACGTCAAACACCCCGAGCATCCCGATGGTGCTGTTCACCAGCACCCGACCAAAGTCGGACACGCCATCCAGGGGCTTGCCCTGGAGAACATTGTTAACACCCGTCCAGACATCCCGGATGTTGCCAAAGAAGTTGGCAACGCCGGTACGCACCGGCAGGGGGGCCTCTGCATACACCTGGGCCACCGGACGCAGGGCGTAGGTATCCACGGTGTCATTGAACCGGAAGGTGGCCCGGTTCATGGGCTCCAGGGGGTCTTGGGGATGCCCCCCGGGGCTTGCACAGGCGGCCAGCCCCAGGCTCAGGGCCAGGGGGGCCAGCAGGCTGCGGTAGCGGGCGGCGGTAGGATGAATGTGGTTCATGGTGCTGGTCTGCCGTGGCTTGCACGGCACTCTCCTGGGATGGGGCAGCCTCACTTGGCCGGAGCGCTCTCTCCTTCGGCCGCCTTGTTGAACATGAACTGGCTGATCAGTTTTTCGAGCACGATGGCCGACTGGGTCTTGCGCACCTCGTCCCCGGGCTGAAGGGTTTTATCCTCGCCCCCGGGCTCCAGGCCCAGGTACTGTTCGCCCAGCAGGCCGGACGTATTGATGTTGGCGAAGGTATCGACCGGGAACTTGTAGCGGCCATCCACGCTGAAGACCACTTCTGCCTGGAAATGTTCAGCGTCGTAACGAATTTCGCTCACCCGGCCCACCACCACGCCCGAGCTCTTGACCGGGGCCCGGGCCTTGAGCCCGCCGATGTTGTCGAAACGGGCCTTGAGGGTATAGGGGGACTGAATCTCCGAACCGGAAATGCTGCCCACCTTGAGGGCCAGGAAAAGCAGCGCGGCGATACCCATCGCCACAAAAACGCCGACCCACAGATCGAGTACGGTGCGGTTCATGATTGACCTCGGAACATGAAAGACGTCATTACAAAATCCAGTGCCAGAATCGACAGGGC
>JAJTBM010000152.1 GCA_021286885.1 Rhodocyclales bacterium | reverse complement strand
CATCGAGCGCCTGACCCAGCACTGGCGCACCCGGGAAGCCCAGGCCTATATCCATCAGCTGCTGCGGGACAACCGGAACGGCACCCGCCAAGGCTTCTCCCACGCCATTGTCGAAGAATTGCTGATGCTGCAGGGGGTGCTCAGCCTGCAGTTGGGCGCCTACAAGCCCCCCCGGGAAAACAGCTCCGACCTGATCATCAGCCAGTCGGACGACACCATGAGCATCCACCTGTCAGACGCGGCCTGAAGCGCCGCAAGCGGCCCCAGCCGCCGCCTGCAACCGCCCCCGGATCAGACCGGATTGGGAATCTCCACGAAACTCACCTCCAGCCCGAACTGCTCGGCCAAGTGGCGCCCCAGGGCCTGCACCCCGTAGCGTTCGCTGGCATGGTGGCCCATGGCCAGATAAGCCACCCCGGACTCCCGAGCCAGGTGAGTGGTCTGTTCCGAGACCTCACCCGACACATAGCAATCCACGCCCTGGGCAATGGCCTGCTCAAAGAAGCTCTGGGCTCCGCCTGAACACCAGGCCACCCGTCGCACCAGACGCGCCTCATCCCCCAGCACTAGAGGCCCACGCCCCACCCGCTGGCCCACATGCCGAGCGAACTCCCCCAGAGGCAGCGGATGGGGCAGGCTGCCCAGCCAGCCCAGATCCTGCTCCCCAAAACGGCCTTCGGGCACACAATCCAGCACCTCGGCGAGGCGGGCGTTATTGCCCAGCTCCGGGTGAGCATCCAGGGGTAGGTGGTAGGCGAACAGGTTGATGTCGTGCTTGATCAGGGTGGACAGCCGCTGCCGGCGCATGCCGGTGATGCGTCCATCCTCACCTTTCCAGAAATAACCGTGGTGGACCAGCACCGCATCGGCCTGGCGCGCCACAGCCTCATCCAGCAGCGCCTGGCAGGCAGTCACCCCGCATATAATGCGCCGGATCTCAGAGCGTCCTTCCACCTGCAGGCCGTTTGGGCAATAATCCTTGAAGCGCCCGACTTCCAGCAGCGTGTCCATGTAACGCTGCAATTCGGCTCTATCCATGTCGCTCATCCTCCCGAGTTCGTTTTGACTGCTGGCCCAGGCCTGTTTGCCTGCGCCCGATACGTGGATCCCTGATCCACCGCCCTGGATTTTACGATGCATCGTCTCTGGTTGATCTTTGCCCAGGCCGTAACCGTTTCCCTGGCCGTCCTCTTCGTCCTGCTGACCCTCAAGCCCGAATGGCTGGGGGAGCGCAGCGGGCCGACAGCGGTCACCATCCAGCAGGCCCTGCCGCCTTCGGTGGCCGGGAGCCAAGGTGCGCCCGCCTCCTATGCCGACGCGGCCCGGCGAGCGCTACCCTCGGTGGTACACATCTTCACCAGCAAGGAAGTGCGTGCCCAGCAACACCCCTTTGCCAACGATCCCCTGTTCCGCCACTTCTTTGGCGACCGCTTCAACAACAAGCCCCAGCAGCGTTCCTCGGGCCTGGGCTCCGGGGTGATCGTCAGCCCCGAAGGCTACATCCTCACCAACAATCACGTGATCGAAGCGGCCGACGAAATCGAGGTGGCGCTGCATAACGGGCGCAAACTGCCCGCCCGCATCGTGGGGCGCGACCCGGAGGCCGATCTGGCCGTACTCCAGGTACAAACCGACGACAAGCTCCAGGCCATCACCTTCGGCCACACCGAACAGCTACGGGTAGGCGATGTGGTGCTCGCCATCGGCAACCCCTTCGGGGTGGGCCAGACCGTCACCATGGGCATCATCTCGGCCCTGGGGCGCTCCCACCTGGGGATCAACACCTTTGAAGACTTCATCCAGACCGACGCGGCCATCAACCCCGGCAACTCCGGCGGCGCACTGGTCGATGCAGCGGGGCATCTGGTCGGGATCAACTCGGCCATCTACTCCCGCACCGGGGGCAGCCTGGGCATCGGCTTTGCGATTCCGGTCTCCCTCGCCCGCAGCGTGATGGAGCAGATCATTCAAACAGGCTCCGTCACCCGGGGCTGGATCGGCGTGGAAGTCCAGGCCATCAACCCCGAGCTGGCCGAATCCTTCGGCCTGCCCTCTGCCGATGGCACCCTGATTTCCGGGGTGATGCGCGGCAGCCCTGCCGACCGGGCCGGCATCCGCCCCGGCGACATTCTGCTGAGCGTGGAAGGCCGCAAGGTCAACGACCCCCAAGCCATGCTCGAAGCCATTGCAGCCCTCACCCCGGGTCGCAAGGCCAGCCTCGATATCCGCCGAGGCAAGGACACCCAGGAACTCAAAGTTGAAATCGGACGTAGACCACCCCTCTCCCGAGGGGAATGAAGTACACCCCATCCACCCCCCCCATGCCCCCCTGAAGCACCCCGCCCTGGTGCGCTACATCCTGGCCCGGGTGCTGTTCGGAGGCAGCAATCAGATCAAGGACGTGGCCATCGGCTGGCAGGTGTATGCCCTCACCGGCAGCGCCCTGGATCTGGGGCTGGTGGGGCTGATCCAGTTCCTGCCCCGCCTGCTGCTCACCGCCGTCGCCGGCGACATGGCCGACCGCCACGACCGACGCCACCTGGCCGCCGGTGCCCAGGCCCTCCAATGCCTGGGCCTGTTGTGGCTGGCCCTGGGCAGCGCCTTCGACTTCCTCGACCGGGGCTTGATCTTCGGGATCGTGTTCCTGCTCGGCATCAGCCAGACCTTCCAGGGCCCCGCCAGCACCGCCCTGCTGCCGAGCCTGGTCCCCACGGCGCTGCTGCCCCGGGCCCTGGCCACCAACGGCGCTGCGGTACAGACCGCCACCATCCTGGGGCCCGCCCTCGGGGGCTTTCTCTACCTGCTCGGCCCGGCCTGGGTGTATGGGCTCACGACCCTGCTGATCGGCGTTTCCACCCTGTGCTTTCTGGGGCTGCCGCCCCCGCCCCGCCCCGAACCCGGCCCCGAGTCCGGGTTTGAACGCTTTGTGGCCGGGCTGCGCTTTCTGCGGGCCCGCCCGGTGATCGTGGGCACCATTTCCCTCGACATGTTCGCGGTGCTGTTTGGCGGCGCCACCGCCCTGCTCCCCATGGTGGCCCACGAAGTGCTGCACACGGGGCCCTGGGGGCTGGGGCTGCTGCGCTCGGCCCCCGCCGTGGGCGCCGTGGTGATGTCGGTCTGGCTGGCCAGCCGCCCCCCGTTCGATCAAGGCGTGGGGCGGGTGCTGTATGCCGCCGTAGCCAGCTTCGGGCTGTCGATGATCGCCTTCGGCTTTTCCACCAGCCTGCCCCTGTCCATCGCCTGCCTGGCCCTGAGCGGCGCGAGCGACATGCTGGCCCTGGTGATCCGCCAGAGCCTGGTTCAGCTCCAGACCCCGGACGACATGCGCGGGCGGGTCAGCGCGGTGAGCACCATCTTCATTGGCGCCTCCAATCAGCTGGGAGAGTTCGAATCGGGGCTCGCGGCCGCCTGGCTGGGCTTGATGCCCGCCATCACCTTGGGCGGGCTTGCCACCGTCGGCATCGTGCTGTTATGGACCCGGCTCTTCCCCGCCCTGTTTCGGGTCGAGCGGCTGGACGCGGCCTGAAGCGCCATCGGCCACCAGCCATTCGTGCAGACTTTCCACCACCAGGCCCGCCACAAAGGCCTGGAGCGGATCGCCCTGATCGCGCCGATGCCCGACCAGGCTTAAAGGCAGCTCCAGCCCCGGGATCGGCAGCGGCACAAAGCGCAGGTCGGCGTGGGCAGCAAACAAGCGGGCCAGCAGGTCGGGCAGGATGGCCACCAGGGGGCTGCGCTTGATCACAAACGGAATCGAGAGCGGCGTCGCACTGCGCGCCACCACCCGACGCGCCAGCCCGTGGGCCTCGAACACCCGATCCACCACCCCCGGGGGCTCTCCGGTGTAGGTGGTATGAATGTGGGGAAAAACCGCCAGATCCACCAGCCCCGGGGCCTCGGGCAAAGACACCAGGGCCGGGTTATACACGCAGGCAAAACCACTCACATGGAGCGGGCGGCTGTGGTGCACCTCCCGCAGCCGGGGAAAGTAGCCCACCGCCAGGCTGATCTCCCCCGCGTCCAGCGCCTCCAGATGGCGCGAAGCCGGCAAGGGCGCCACCGCCAGGGCGAGCCCCGGCGCCCGGTGCCAGAGCCGGTTCATGAGTCCCGGCAGCAGCAAAGCCTCCAGAGGGTCGTTCAGGGCAATGCGGATCTTGCCCTCCGCCCGGGCCGGATCGAAAGGACGCCCCAGGCGGGTGAGCTGATGCACCTCCCCCAGCACCCGGCGCAGGGGCCCGGCCAGGGCCAGGGCGCGGGGCGTGAGACGCATCCGGGCCCCGTCCCGATACATCAACTCATCGTCGAACACCGCCCGCAGCCGCGCCAGGGCATGGCTCATGGCCGGCTGCCCCAGGTGCAGGCGCTCGGCGGCCCGCCCCACGCTGGATTCCTGGAGCAAGGCATCCAGTGCCACCAGCAGATTCAAATCCAGCCCGCGAAAGGCGCCGTGGTCCAAGCCAGAATCATCATCCATGTCGATAACCAAGATCGTATTAATCGATTTGATGCATTGTGCACCGCCCATTAAGCTGGAACCACCCTCCGAACACGTCCCTTAAGACGCCCTTGCATGGAAGTCTCTGCCACCACCCCGCTGCCGCCCTCGCCTTCCACCCACACATCCATTCGTGGTTTCCAGGCCATGATTGCGGCCATTACCTGCGTGGACTTTATGGAAACCGGCATGGTGACCTTCGCCGCCGGGCCCATCATGGCCGGGCTGGGGCTGGATGCCCAGGGTTTCGCCCACAGCTTCATCGTCTATGGGGTCTGCACCATCCTGATGCTCTACAAGCACCAGTGGATGGTGGAGCGCCTGGGCTACAAACGCTTCGTGCAAGCCTCTTTGCTGGTGTTTGCCTTAGGCGCCCTGGTGTGCGCCACCAGCAGCAGTCTGGATGCCTTCTGCCTAGGCCGCGCCCTGCAAGGCCTGGGGGGCGCCACCTTCTTCACCGCAGGCCGGATGCAGATCAACCACCTGCCCGCCGAGGCCCGCTTTGGTGGATTGGTGTGCTTTGTGGGCAGCCTGCTGGGTGCCACCGCCCTCTCGCCCCTGCTCGCCAGCGGGCTGCTGGGCCTGGGGGGCTGGCGCCTGCTGTTTGGCGGGATGATCCCGGTGGCGGCCCTGGTGGCCTGGCAGGCCAGCCCCCACCTGCCCGCTGAAAAAGCAGATCCCGGCACCCGCAGCCAAGAGCACTGGGGCTGGCTGCTAGCCCTGGTGCCGGCGGTGTTCGGCCTCCAGTACGCCCTGGTGGCCAGCCAGTTCGAACTGCTCGCCGAACCCGGCCTGGTGCTGGGCAGCGGCGCCCTGGCGGTACTGGTGCTGAGCGCCTTCGCCCTGCGCCAGTGGCACCGGGAGCGCCCCCTGATCAACTACCGGGGCCTACTCCAGAGCCGCTACCTGACGGGCATCGTGTTCTACTTTTTTGGCTACTTCATCCTGGGGCTGAACGGCTTTCTGCTCCCCATCGCGCTGGAGCACAGCCTGGGCCTGCCCCTGGAGCAGGCCGCGCTGATTCTGTCGGCCAGCATGGGGGCCAGCGTGCCCGCCGCCCTGCTCCATCTGACCCTCACCCGGCGCTGGCCGGTGATCCGGCCCTACATGCTCGTCGGGCTCGCCCTGATCGGCGGCGCCTGCCTGACCCTGGGCAGTCAGATCCAGGCCGGCACAGCGCCCCTGCTGACGGGGCTGGTGTGCGGCTTCGGGATTCCCTTTTTCATCGGCCCGGTGGCCTTCGGCACCTTCACGCGCATTGCCCCCACGGTGTTCTCCCACGCCTATCAGGTGAAAAACATCGTGCGCCAACTGGGCCTGTCGAGCGCCATGACGGTGGGTGCGTTGCTGGTGGAGCTGCGCTACCGGCACCACCTGGGCAGCGCACCCGGCGAAGCCCCCAATTTCATGGATGGCCTGGGCGCCGCCGCCCACAGTGCGCTGGCCCAAGCCTGCGCCGAGGGCTACACACTGCTCACAGCCCTGGGCGCCGGGCTGATGGTGCTGGTGCTGATCCAGCGCCCCCTACGCTGACGGGGCGCCGAGGATGGCCTTGGTTTCGAGGAACTCCTCCAGCCCATACACGCCCCACTCCCGCCCCAGGCCAGACTGGCGATAGCCCCCAAACGGCGCGGCCAGATCCACGGGCGCGCCGTTGAGGTGCACATTGCCGGTGCGCAACTGGCGCGCCAGGGCCAGAGAACGGGCCGGATCGGCGGAATACACATAGCCCGAGAGGCCATACACGCTATCGTTGGCGATCTGCACCGCCTCGGCCTCATCGGCATAGGGAATGAGGCAGAGCACCGGGCCGAAGATTTCCTCCCGGGCGATCTGCATCTGGGGGCTCACCCCGGAAAACAGGGTGGGCTGCACGAAATACCCCTGCGCCAGCCCCGTCGGGCGCCCTGCCCCCCCCGCCAGCAGACGGGCCCCCTCGGCCACCCCCGCTTCGATCAGGGCCTGGACTCGGGCGAACTGGGCCCCGTTGGCCACCGGGCCAAGCCGGGTTTCGGGCGCCCGGGGATCTCCGGGCACGATCCCGGCCAGGGCCGCCACGGCCAGGGCTTCGGCCTCGGCCAGCCGGTGGGCGGGCACCAGCATGCGCGAGGGCGCGTTGCAGTTCTGGCCGCTGTTGGTCATCAGGGTCTGCACCCCATGGGCCACCGCAGCGGGCAAGGAAGCATCATCGAGCAGAATGTTGGCCGACTTGCCCCCCAGTTCCAGGGCCACCTTTTTCACCGTATCGGCGGCCAGCTTCATCACCTGCACCCCGGCCCGGGTGGAACCGGTGAAGGACACCATATCCACCTCTGGATGGGCGGCCAGGGGCGCTCCAACGCCCGCACCATCTCCATGCACCAGGTTGAAGACCCCCGCCGGCACGCCGGCCTCGTGGAGGATGGTGGCCATCAGCTGGGCCGACAAAGGCGCCAGCTCGCTGGGCTTGAGCACCATGGTGCAGCCCGCCGCCAGGGCCGGGGCGATCTTGCAGGCCATCTGGTTGGCAGGCCAGTTCCAGGGGGTAATGAGGGCACACACACCCACCGGCTCCCGCAGGATCAGGCTGTTGCCCTGGCGCCGCTCAAAGGGAAAAT
>JAJTBM010000151.1 GCA_021286885.1 Rhodocyclales bacterium | reverse complement strand
ACCATGCAGGTGGGGCTGGTGACGTTGATCTCGGTGAGCCGGTCGCCGATCACGTCCAGGCCCACGATCAGCAGGCCCCGGGCCCACAGGATGGGGGCCAGGTATTCGGCAATCATCCGCTCGCCTGGGGTGAGGGGCATGGCCACGCCGCGCCCGCCCGCCGCCAGGTTGCCCCGGGTCTCGCCGGCCTTGGGGATGCGGGCGAGGGCATAGGGAATCACCTGGCCGCCGATGATCAGCACCCGCTTGTCGCCACCGCTGATGGCGGGCAGGTAGCCCTGCACCATGATGCTGCGGGTCTCGCCAGCGGTGAGGGTTTCGATGATCACGTTGCGGTTGGGGTCGTCGGCTCGCACCCGGAAAATCTGGCTCCCGCCCATGCCATCCAGCGGCTTGAGGATGCAGTCCTGGTGCTGGTCGATGAAGGCGTTCACCTCATCTGCCGCCCGGGCGACCCGGGTGGGGGGGATGAACTGGGGAAACTCGGTGATCGCGATTTTTTCGGAGTGGTCGCGGATCGCCCGGGGGAAGTTGAACACCCGGGCCCCCGCCTGCTGGGCCCGCTCCAGCAGCCAGGTGGCGGTGATGTATTCAAAGTCGAAGGGCGGATCCTGGCGCATCAGCACCGCGTCGAAGGCGGTGAGGGGCAGAACCTCTTCGGCGCCGGGCGCGTACCAGGGGTGGTCGCTGTCCAGGGGGGTGAGGGCGAGGGCGCGGGCAGACACCGCGCCGCCTTCCCAGATCAGCGCTTCGCGCTGGATCGCATACACCTGATGCCCGCGCCGGGCGGCGGCGCGCATCATGGCGATGCTGGAATCCTTGTAGGCCTTGAGCTGATCGAGGGGGTCGAGGATGAAGGCGAGTTTCATGGCGATGGCGGGGCCTCAGGCAGCGGCGGTGTCGGCGACAGCGTTGGCCACGGGCTCGGTGGCGGCGATTTCCTTGGACGCGGCGAGCAGCGCCAGCCGGGCCACCACGCCGTAGGCGTAGAAGCGGTTGGGTGGGGCGTCGGGGCTCTGGCTGCAATCGGGCAGGCTGCACGGGGCTTCAAAGGCGAGGGGCTCGAAGTGCATGCCGGGGGCGTTGAGATTCTCGTCCCGGGCGCGCTGGGTGTGCACCCGGTAGAAACCGCCCACCACGTAGTGATCCATCATGTAGACCACCGGCTCGGCCACCGCGTTGTTGACGGTTTCGAAGGTGTGCACGCCTTCCTGAAGGATCACGTCGTGCACCTGCAGCCCTTCCTTGATGACGCTCATCTTGTTGCGCTGCTTGCGGTTGAGGCCGATCAGCTCGGAGGCGTCCTTGACCGTCATCACGCCCATGCCGTAGGTGCCGGCGTCGGCCTTGACCACCACGAAGGGCTCGTCGCTGACTTCGTATTCCTTATATTTGGCGCGGATCTGGTCGAGCATCGCGGCCACCTTGTCGGCCAGCTCCTGTTCGCCGGTGCGGGCGTGGAAATCCAGCCCGGTGCAGGTATCCCAGGCCGGGTTGATGCGCCAGGGGTCGATGCCGATGGCGGCGCCAAATTCCCGCGTCACCTGGTCGTAGGCGGCCGCGTGGTTGGACTTGCGCCGGGAATGCCAGCCCGCATGGACGGGCGGGATCACCCACTGGTCGTTCAGGTCGAGGAGCTGGGCCGGGGTGCCGGCAGACAGGTCGTTGTTGAGCAGCACCGCGCAGGGGTCGAAATCCTTGAGACCCAGCCGGCGGCCATGACGCACCAGGGGTTCGAGGGTCAGACTGCCGCCGTTGGCCAGCTCGATCACGGTGGGTTCGGTGATTTCAGGCAGGAAGCTGCCGATCCGCACTTCCAGCCCGGTCATGCGCAGGATGGACACCAGCTTGGCCACGTTCTGCAGGTAGAACTGGTTGCGGGTGTGGTTTTCGGGGATCAGCAGCAGGGTGCAGGCGCCGGCGCAGATGCGCTCAATGGCGGCCTGGGCGGCCTGCACGCACAGGGGCATGAAGGCGTCGTTCAGATTGTTGAAGCCGCCCGGAAAGAGGTTCAGATCCACCGGCGCCAGCTTGAAGCCGGAGTTGCGCAGGTCGGTGGAGCCATAGAACGGGGGCAGGTTGTCTTGCCACTGGGTGCGCATCCAGCGCTCGATGGCACACGCGTTGTCGAGGAAGTGCCGTTCCAGTTCCAGCAGGGGGCCAGTCAGGGCAGTGGTGAGATGGGGAACCATGGGAGGGACCTCGTGGGCTGTTCTCGGTTGGTCGGGTGGGGTCACCCGACGGGGAAGCGTCATGGACCCGTATCAGTCGGCTTCGTTCCGTTTGATCTTACACCAGCCCCGGGGCCGCCCATGCGTGCTCACATGGGGGCTCAGACCGGAGTCGGGTCGGGCAGAAAGCGCCGGAAGCTGTCGGGCAGGGGCGCGTTTTCCAGGCTGCGCTGGGTAAACAGGTAGCGCCCGTCGCACACGAAGCCCAGATCGGCCCAGTCTACGGCGTTGAGCGCTGCGCTCAGCTCGTTCAGGTCCACGTCTGTGCGGTGGGGAAACACACCGAGCACAGCTCCATCAAAATGGGGGCAGTTGTGCAGAAAAAAAGGTGTCCGCTGGCGGGTCTTGGAATTTACATAGACCCGGGGGGCGTCGCTACGCGGGCAGCCCCGGCCCCAGTGCCACCAGTTTTCTTCGCCAAAGCGCCGGATCTTGCGCTTTAGCAGCCGTTTTTTGTAGCGCTCCAGCACCGGGGGCGGCGCCTCGCCGGGCTCGCACCAGATCATCCGGCGGGTGCGCCCGGTGCGGGCGGTGCCGGAGTTCACAAAATCCCGGTTGCCGTGCTTTTCGCTGGTAAACACCTTGTCCAGCCCCGAAACGGCACCCACCCGCACCTGGGCGATCTGGGCTAGGGAAAGGGGGTATTCCCCGTGGCAGAACAGCAGGTGGCCGGCACATTCCGAAAAGTGGCGCGCCACCCAGGGCGGCTGGAGCAGGGTTTGCTCCAGCAGGCCCGCCTTGCTCAGATCTGCCCAGGCGGTGCGCCGGCTCATGTTGTCCAGCTCGAAACGCCAGATCAGGCAGTTGGGCACCGCATCCGAAAACACCCGGGCATCCCCCAGCTCAATGGCGTGGGTGATGGTGCCCCGCTCAAACAGCCAGCGGTTGAGCTGGCGTGCGCTGGTGGATTTGAGGAAATCCCGGGGGGTGATGAAAATCAGCTCACCACCCGGGTTTAAATGCTTTATGCATTTTTCTATAAAGAACAGGTACAGATTGCTGCGCTGGTCAAAGCCTTCCTTGGGCAGCAGCTTGCGGGTGGCGGTGCGGATGTCCTGATAACGCACATAGGGCGGATTGCCGATGATGGTGTCGAATTTCTCGCTGGTGGGCAGCGCGAAAAAATCCATCCGGCGCGCATGAGGCGGGCACCAGGCGCTGTCCAGTTCTATCCCCAGCGCCTGGGGCAGATGACGCAGAAAGGCGCCGTCGCCACACGAAGGCTCCAGTGTCCGGCCCAGGTTGCGCCGCAGGTGCAGCATGCCTTGCACGACCGGTTCGGGGGTGAACACCTGGCCGAGGGCGGCGACGTTGTTGCGGGGCGGGGCAGACGGGGGGGAAGTCGAGTGGCTGGCAGGCATGGAGTCACAGGGGGCACAAGCCCGCGCATTGTGCAGTAAGCGGCGTTGAATCGCACAGTCTTGTGCAGGGGGCCATGTTCTATGTGGCGCGCAGTGCGAAATAGGTCGCACTTTCAGGTGTAAATACCGCACATCAAGACACCCTTTTTAGCAATCTGAATGTAATATCTCGACGCATTCCCGCAATCGTGCTCTTGTTAAAGGGTTGCGACAGTGCTAGGGCACGGCGACCTTTGCGTTTCTTTGGCCCCCGTCTCTTGCTGAAAGAACAGCATGGCTCGCCCTACTGAACATACCTTGCTGTTGCCTTTTGTACTGGCTGGTCGTCACCTGTTTTCGGTTCCCCTGCGGGTCTCGGTCCAGCAGGCCAGCTTGGCGCAGGCGCTGGGGGGTGGTGCGGGTGAACTGGTGCGCCCGCCCTTGGGCCAAGGGGATGGTGTCCTCGTCAAGGATCTGCCTGATCCGGGCTGTCGCACCTTCACTCTGGGTGAAGACCGGGTTTCTTATGTGCTGGAGCGGGATGTGTGGCGTTATCTGGCCCTGACCGATAGCTATGAGCGTTTCCTGTCGGCGCGCTACTCCCCCAAGACGCGGGAATCCTTTGCCCAGGATGAAGCCCGTTTTCGCGAGCAGTTTGGCGCCGAGCTGGATCTGCGTGAATACCAAAGCCCGGGGGAAGTGGCCGAGTTTTCCACCCTGGTGCGCCAGATGAAGGCCGAAGGGGTGCCCAGCGCTGCGTGTGATGAGGACGTGGATCTGGCTGCCTGTGCCCAGGAGGCGGGCATGGTGCATGGGTTCATCCTGTTCGCCCATCAGGTGCCGGTGGCCTATCTCTGTCTGCTCTCCCAAGGGGAGACGCTGCACTATGTGTGTTCCGGCGAGCGGGAAGAATACCGGCAATGGTCGGTGGGTGCCTTGGTGCACCTGAACGCCTTCCGCCGGATGTTTGCTGATCCGCGCTATCACTACATGGATTTCCGCCCCGGCGATTGCAAGATCAAGCGCCAGTTTTCCAACGGCGCCCTGCGCTCGGCCACCGTGCTGCATCTGCGCCGCACCTGGCGTAACCGTTTGCTGGTCTGGCTCTACAGCCTGACCACACCGGCCCAGGCCCGGGGAGCGCATGTGGATGTGCCGGAGCACGGGCGCGTGCAGTTGGCTTGATGCCTGTGGCTTGAAACTGCCACGTTTTCAAGCGCCCTTAGAAACCAGAAAAAAACCAGACTTGCGGCGAGCAGGTCTGGTTTTTTTTATGGGTTCAGGCGGCTGCGTCTTCGTTCAAAAAGAGCACTAGCAGATCATTCAGGAAATGGCGCCCCCGTTCGCTCGGGCGCAGGATTTCTCCGTCCACTTCCAGCAGCCCCTGGGCCAAGGCGGCCCGGATGCCCGCTTCGGCGGCGGCGTCCGGCAGGCCGGTGCGCTCGGCAAACAGCCGGCGCGGGAAGCCCCGGTTGAGGCGCAGGGCGTTCATCATGAACTCGAAGGGCAGTTCGACGGGGCTGATGGTCCGCCGCTCTTGCACGAACTGGCCGGTGCTGGCCGCCTCCAGGTAGGCCTTGGGGTGGCGGGGCCGGGTTTCGCGCACGATGCCGGCGTGGGACGAGAGCTTGCCGTGGGCGCCCGCGCCAATCCCCAGGTAGTCGCCGAAAGTCCAGTAGTTCAGGTTATGGCGGCATTCCTGATGGGGGCGGGCGAAGGCCGAGGTTTCGTAGTGCACGAAACCCGCGCTCGCCAGCCGGGCTTCCAGCTGATCTTGCATGTCGGCCGAGGCGTCCGGGTCGGGCAGCTCGGGCGGGTGGGCGGCGAAGGCGGTGTTGGGCTCCAGGGTCAGGTGGTAGCAGGACAGGTGCTGGGGCCCCAGGGCGAGGGCGGTGTCCAGGTCTTCCCGGGCCTGGGCCAGGGTCTGGCCCGGCAGGGCGTACATCAGATCCAGGTTGACCCGTTCAAAGTGGGTCAGGGCGGCTTCGGCGGCGGCAATCGCCTCGGCCCGCCCGTGGATGCGGCCCAGGGCGCGCAGGTGATCTTCGTTGAAGCTCTGGATGCCCACCGACAGGCGGGTGACGCCCGCCGCCCGGAAGGCCCGGAAGCGCCCGCTGTCTACGGTGCCCGGGTTGGCTTCCAGGGTGATTTCGGCCTGGGGGTCGAGTTGCACCCGCATCCGGATCGCGGTGAGCAGTTGATCCAGCCCTTCCGGGCTCATCAGGCTGGGGGTGCCGCCCCCGATGAAGATGGTGTGCACCCGGCGGCCCCAGATCTGGGGCAGGGCGCTTTCCAGGTCGGCGACCAGGGCATCCAGGTAGGCCTGTTCGGGAATGCCTTCATCCCGCACCGAGTGGGAGTTGAAGTCGCAGTACGGACATTTCTGCACGCACCATGGAAAGTGCACATACAGGGCGAGAGGGGGCGACGCCTGAAGGCGGCTTTCCCACGGCCCCGTGGGCGTTGCCGCCGGGGCCGGGTGGATGGGGATGGTACGGGCCATGGTGGGTGTGGGGCGGGCCTCAGCTCAGGTCGGCTTCGGCCTGGAGTTTTTCGAGCAGCTGGCGGAAGGCTGAGGCCCGGTGGGACAGCACGTTCTTGAGCTCGGCGGGGACTTGGGCGGCGGTCTGCTCCAGATCGGGGATCAGGAACAGGGGGTCGTAGCCGAAGCCGCCCTGGCCCCGGGCGGCGTCCAGAATTTCACCGCGCCATTCGCCGCAGGCGATCAGGGGTTGGGGGTCGTCCGCGTGGCGTACCAGCACCAGGGCGCAGTAGAAGCGGGCGCCGCGTCGGGTTTCGCCGGCCAGGCGTTCGAGCAGCAGGGCGTTGTTGCGGGCATCCGACTTGGGCTCGCCGGCAAAGCGAGCCGAAAGCACACCCGGGGCGCCGCCCAGGGCATCCACACACAGGCCGGAATCGTCGGCCAGGGCCGGCAGTCCGGTGGCGCGGGCGGCGTGACGGGCCTTGGCGAGGGCGTTTTCCACAAAGCTGGGGTGGGGCTCCTCGGCTTCGCTCACGTTGAAGGCGGACTGGGGCAGCACCTCGATGCCGAGGGGGGCCAGCAGGGCGGAGAGTTCCTTGAGTTTGCCGGCGTTGCCGCTGGCCAGAACGAGCTGTTTCATGGTGTCGCGTCTCGGTGGGAAGGGAGAGAGGTTTAGAGCCCCAGGGCCTTCTTTTGTTCTGCGACCAGGGTGGCAATGCCCCCGGCGGCCAGGTCCAGCAGGCTGTTGAGCTCGGTGCGGCTGAAGGGTGTGCCTTCGGCGGTGCCTTGAACTTCGACAAAGCCGCCGCTGCCGGTCATGACCACGTTCATGTCGGTTTCGCAGTCGGAGTCTTCCGGGTAGTCCAGATCCAGCACCGGCACGCCCCGGTAGATGCCCACCGAAGTCGCGGCGACAAAGTCGCGCATGGGGTTGGCTGCCAGCTTGCCGGCCTTGACGAGGCCTTCCAGGGCATCATGGACGGCGATGCAGGCGCCGGTGATGGAGGCGGTGCGGGTGCCGCCGTCGGCCTGGATCACGTCGC
>JAJTBM010000150.1 GCA_021286885.1 Rhodocyclales bacterium | reverse complement strand
CAGCAAGATGCTCTTGCTGGCCTGCAAGCGGGGAAGCAAGCGCATCAATTGCCCCTGCCCCACCTGATCCAGGCGCGGACTCATCTTCTCGAATGGAATGAAGTTGGGATCAACCGCCATATGTGCGTTGATCTTCATTTCCAGCATCCACTTCTGAGCCTCAGCCAGCTCCATTTCCTGGCGCGTAGCGGCCCCATCCACCGGATAGACTTCAGCCACCGGTTCCCGTGGCGCCCCACTCGCAGGTGTCTGCACCACTTTTTCCGGTGTGGCACAGGCGGCTACAAAACAGGCCAGTACGCATCCATACCAGTAGTGTTTCATCACCCGACCCTATTCCATATTCCATGTTCCGATTTTCACGCACACGCTGATGCATCTAGTCTGACAGTTCAAAAAGGACTCCCGCTCCTGCAGTAGCGGGAGTCCATCACCCGCCCAAGATCAGGCGATGGTCTTGTTGGCCGTCAGGTCCCAGCCGGCGCTCACATTGCCGCCGCCGATACCGTCGCTGCGCTTCTGCTGGGTGTAGGTCCACTTGATCTTGCCGTAGGAGAAGCTGACCTTCTCGCTCGGGAAGCCGGCATCGTTGGCGGAACCAGCGGGCACCACCTTGGCGATCAGGACCTGCTCCATCTTGATGTCCATGTACTTCTGCTTGTCACCACCAGCGCGGCACAGCTCGATCACCACTTCCTTGATGTGACGGCCGGTGCAGCAGGCCTCGTAGATCTTGGGGCTGGCCTTGTCGATGAAGTGGGTGATCTCGAAAGGCACATGGTTCACGCGCTCGGCGGTGGCACCACCAGCAGAACTGGCGGTTGCCTGGGCGGGCTGTTCGAGGCCGTGGGCAAAGGACAGGATCTCGATCCAATCCTTGTGCTTCTCGTCACCGCTTTCGCCCGGAATGCCGTCGATCTTCAGAAATGCATCAAAAGCCATGAAAAATACTCCTAGATAAAAACGTGGGAAATCCCCACCAGAAATCAGCCCGCAGGCTGGGGAAGTTCTGCGACCAAGCGCAGGGAAATCGTCAATTCATCCAGCTGAAAGTGGGGGCGCAGGAATGCCGCTGCCCGATAGGCACCCGGCTTGCCCGGGATTTCGGCCACATCCACCCGGGCTTCCCGCAGAGGATACTTGGCCTTCGCTTCCTGACTGGCCGAGTCATCCAGCAACACATACTGGGAAAGCCAAGTATTCAGGTAGTCCTGCACACCCTGGCGAGAAGCGAAGCTGCCAATCTTGTCGCGCATGATGGATTTCATGTAATGGGCAATACGCGAGATGGCAAAGATATAGGGCAGCTGGGTCGAAAGCCGGGCATTGGCATTGGCTGCATCCAAGTTGTAAACCCCGGGCTTCTGCACCGACTGCCCCGAAAAGAAAGCCGCGTAATCGGTATTCTTGCAATGCACCAGAGACATCAAACCCAAATCGGACAATAGCTTTTCGGTTCGATCGGTAATGGCGACCTCGGTCGGACACTTGAGGGCCACTTCACCGCTGTCGGTCTTGAAAGTGTGCGCCGGCAGCCCCTGAACCAGACCGCCGCCCTCCATCCCACGAATGGCGGCCAGCCAGCCAAACTGAGAAAAGGCGCTGCTGAGACGAGCCGCGTATGCATACGCTGCATTGGTCCAGAGATATTTCTCGTGGGTGGAGCCGTCTACATTTTCCTCAAAATCAAACTGCTCCACCGGCACATTGTCCCGACCATACGGCAGGCGACCAAGCACATGGGGCAACACCAGCCCAACGTAACGGGAATCTTCCGAATCACGGAAGGCCTTCCACTTGGTGTACTCCACGGTATCAAAGACTTTGGCGAGGTCACGCGGCTTGCCGATATCGGTAAAACTTTCCAGCCCCAGCAGTCCAGGCGCGGCAGCCGAAATCAACGGAGCATGAGCGGCCGCAGCCACATGGGACAGCTCATCGAGCAGATAGAAATCCTCAGGGTGACGGGTGAATTCATAATCTCCCACCAAGGCCGCATACGGTGCCCCACCGAAAGTGCCGTACTCCTCTTCATAAATCTTCTTGAAGAGAGCCCCTTGATCAAACTCGGCCGCAGCCTTGAAATCCTTGACCAGATCTTTCTTGGATGCGTTGAGCACCTTGATCTTGAGCATGGTGCTCGTTTCGGACTCGCGCACCAGATAGCTCAGGCCACGCCAGGAAGCCTCCAGGCGCTGAAAGTCAGCGTGATGCATGATGGCATTCAACTGATCGGAAATCAGCGCATCAATCTCGGAAATCCGTGCATCCAGACTGGCATTCAAATCCCGCGAAACCGTGACACTCCCTTCCAGCACCTGGGAGGCCAATTCTGCGATGAGATCCCGGGCATGGCGACGCTCGCTGTCGCTCCCCGCCACCCGGCTTTGCTCAATGATGTTGTCCAGCAGGCTCGTGGCGGATTCGGCCGCCAGGGCTGCGGGTGCCATTTCATGCTCAACCGCCATATTCATTGTTCGGCCTCCTGCGGAGCATCAGCCTTGCAGAGCTGACGCAGCTTTTCGGTGTCTTGCACCACCTCATCCAGCAATTCTTCAAGCTTGTCGTTGCCCGACATCTTGTTGCGCAAATCAGCCAGGCGCTGGCGCACCTCCAGCAGCTTGCGCAGGGGCTCCACCTGCAGGGCCACCTGGTGGGGCTCAAAGTCGGCCATGGACTGAAAATTCAGCTCCACGCCCAGGCTGGAATCATCTTCGGCCAGCTTGTTGTCAACCTGCAGAGTGAGACGCGGTGCCATGCCTTTCAGGACTTCATCGAAGTTATCCCGATCAATCTGGACAAACTGCCGCTCCTTCAGCTTGGGCAAGGGCTCACGACTATGGCCGGAGTAATCGCCCATAACGCCCATTACAAACGGAAGTTCCTTGACTTCGAGCGCCCCACCCACCTCAACGTCATAGGTAATCTGTACGCGAGGAGGTCTGACGCGGGAAAGTTTCTTTTGTGTGCTTTCGCTACCCATGCTCGCCATTCCTTTCATGAAAACCAAGCAAACTCATTTGTCATATTTTCAAAAAACACCAGCCGCTCGCGACATTTGTTTCATGAAAAATTTTTGGCTGATTTCGATATGCGGAAATCTTATATAAATTCAATCCGAATATCTAACAACCATCGTTAAATCGACTCACTTTTAACGCCAGTTAAAAAACATACGCTCATCAAAAATTCGATTACATGTTTTAATAACTGATTAACGCCAATAAAGTGAAGCAGATCACAGGCCATCAAATCAGTATTCGATCAGGCCAGCTCATGCGATTAAGTTTCATGAGCATCAGCGGATTCAGCCCCGACACGACTCGCAAATTGAGCCTCACCTGCTCGTCGCCACTCCGGCCCGATGACCAACCAAGCTGCACCAGATCACCGCTTTCTTGCACCACTCGGGCATTCCCAAGCAGGCGCATGAAACCCATGCTTCCCGCCTGACTGACAAAGGTGGAGCTCACCCCGCCATTTGAAACCACCTGAATCCGAGCCCCTGTGCCCGCCTCGGGCTGGGGCCAGACAAAGCGCTGCCAGACCTGGGGGCCATTTCGATACTTGAGCTCCTGGCCATCCACATTCACTGCAATTTCTGCCAGCCCGGGTGTCGGTACAACCTGCAGCTCAAACCGACTCACTTCTCCTTCCTGGAGCGGCTGGACGGCATAAGTCTGGAGGCGGTTGAGACTGTTCAAAAACTCGGGGTTCAGTTGCAGGCCCCGATTACGCCAGGCTCGCACCACCAGAGTATCTCCCTTGCGCACAACCAAGCCATTGAGATACTTGCTGATGAACCGATCAAGCACGCCATCGTTAGGTTTGGCAAAGCGATTTATCTCGGCAAAGCTCGCGGTGTTGCCGCCATCGCTAAACGGATACTTGCTGGCCAACTGGCGCCACTGGGGTAAAACCTCGTTGGCCCATGCCTGATTTACATCCTGTTGGACAGGTTCTAGCAAAGCCCCATACACCCGCTCCAGATGCTGGGTAAACAAAGGACGCAGCAGCTCTCCAGTGTCTGCGCTCATTTGGGGCAGCAAACTGTTTTCAGCAAAATTGACGCAATCCATCAATTCAGACGCGCTTCCTGTCAGGCTGGCCTGCAATGCAGCTCGGGCCAAAGCACCTTGATCGTCAGATGCAGCAATGGTGCCCAGACGGTTACGCAAGCGCGCCAGGTGCTCCAGGTAAACATCAATCGGAGGATCATCACCGCGCACCAAGTTTGTCACCCCCACAAAAGCCCCGGCGACTTCTCCCAACACAGGCTCAACACGCATGTTCAACCCAGCAGGGGGTGTGCCGCCTTTCAGAAATTCGGTGGTTTTATCGAGGATTGAATGCTTTGCTGCATCCAGGCTGCGATTGAGCTCGCTGGGGTTATCCCAGGATGTTTCACTCGCGGTTTTAAGCAGCAGCAGCTTTAAAGGAGAACTTTGTTTGTCGGACAAACGGGCAAGCAATGCGGCACCTTCAGCCGGCGTACTGAATTCCCGGGTTTCCAGGGAGGCAAGAAAGTCACGCCATGTGCTTATGTACGCACTTTTATACAGGGCTAAAAGTGCGGCTTTGCGTCGTTCGACATCACCATCGCGCTCCTTGGCATCCTGGCGAGTGGCGACCAAAACCCAATCATCTGCACCTGCATTTTGACGACTCGCCTCCTCAATGGCCCCCTTGACATACCCTTCCCACGCTTCACGGGTAAACGCTGCCTCAATGGCGGCCTGCCCTTTGATCCATTCAGTATCTCGCCCCATCACCATTCGCTTGAGAGGCAACGATGAAAAACGACTATTGGCCTCAGCGCGAATAGCGGCGAACCGGCGCTCATCCGTGGTGACCTGCTGGTAAGCCCCCCGCAGCTGAGTCCGGGCCCAAGCCAGCACCTGAGGATCCGTCTTGATGGTAGGCAGGTCAGCTGCACGAATCTGGCTCAGGTAAAAATCCACTTGAGAGGCCGCCAGCCGCTCCAAGGCGTCCAGGCCATGCTGCTCTTTCGCTTTTTCAAGGCTAGGACGCCAATGACGCGCCAGCTCCGGGCGCAAGAATCCCGCATCCATCCTTGCTTGATCTGACAACATCAAATACGCCTTGAGTGCTCGATACGCCTCGTCAGGATGGGAGGCCCCGGTGCTTACCTTACTCACCGAAGTCCGCCCTCCGGCGGTCGGTCGGATGGTGTCTCCTGCACCGTTCCATCCCATGCCCTCCAGATCTATGTTCGGCAAGCTGCTGCCAGGGCGGGGCATCCGGGGCTGGGGCCGAGGCTTGCCCAAGGCTACAAGCCTGGTTTCAAGATTCTGTTTGACGGGTTGCAGCATCAATGCATCCAGCTGCCCAAAATATGCGTTACGCAAGGCGGACTCCAGCGCCAGAGGCCGGGGCAAACCCCAAGCATCCAGGCCAGCCCAGTGCATGCCCGTGCGGATCTGCTCCAGGCTTTGGAGACGATTTCGACGTATTTCGAGCGCCTGCAAACGGGCGTACAGATCGGCCCGCTGCTCCAGAGTTCGGATTTGTGCGGCCTCGTCTGCCAATGCATTGAACTGCTCACGCTGCTGCAGATAAGCCTGGGTCACCCAAAAGCCGAACAGCACAGCGCCCAGACAGGCACCCACCATCCCCCAGGAGCGGCCCCGTTCAGTACGCGTGGGATCCACACGCCCCAAATCGCGCTCGGGGAGCACCAAACGCCGCAGCAAGGGTTGGATGAACAGACTGCGATCCAAGGGTACGGCTGCCGGGAGCTGGGCCGGGCTGCGCAACTCAAAGCGCTGCTGTACACGCCCGGTCACCGTCTGACGGGCCCCCGCCTGCTGGTGAGCGCTGCTGAAATAAAAACCGCGTAGCCAGGGCCGGGCATGGTAGGGGTCGTCCTCCAGCAGCAGCTCGACAAACCGGCTCACCCCCCGCTTGAGGCCATGAAACTCCATGGGAAAAGCAAACAGGCTGGTCTCGGGTTGAGTGCCGCGCTGCTGAGCCAGCAAGGTTTCGCCCTGCTGCACCAAGCCCCGGTAGAGGAGCTCGAACTCCTGCTCCAGCATGCTTGCAGGCTGCTGGCGGAGCAACTGTTCATCATCAAGACTGGCGCCCCAGATCTCATCCCCCAGGGCCAAACCAGCCTGACTGAAGTAGCTATCAAAGCCCCCCAGCAAATCCATTTTGGTGATCACCAGATACACCGGAACCTCCAGCCCCAGGCGCTGCTTGAGCTCATGCAGACGAGCACGCAACTGGCGCGCATAGGCAGCGAAGGCCGGCGTATCGTGCTGCAACACTTCCGGCAGGCTCAGGGTGAGTACGATGCCGTTGATGGGCTTGACCGGGCGCTTCTTGCGCAGCAGCCCCAGCAAGCCCTCCCACTCGGATTGCAAGGCCGCACTGGTGATGTAGTGGCCTGAGGTATCCAGAAACACGGCCTCATTGGCGAACAACCAGTCACAGTTGGCGGTCGGTGCGGGCTCCTGAGTGGCCAGATCCGGCGCCAAAGGAAAGTTCAACCCCGAATGACGGATCAGACTGCTCTTGCCCGCCCCCGGATGCCCGACCACCAGGAACCATGGCAACTGGGCTGCCCGGCCCCCCGGCAGAGCCAGCCGGGAGCTTTTGAGCGTAGTCAGGGCTTGTTCCAGTTTGCGTGCCAGCAAGGGCATTCCGCTTTCGGGTGCCTCGGCGGCTGTTGCGCGTCGCGCCGCCTGACGGGCTTGCCAGCGTCCACGGACATACACAGCCAAGGGCCAGATCAGCGTCCAGCCCAGCCAGGCAAGCAACAATCCGCATACCACCCAGGGGCGCCAGCCCTGAGCCTCTTCTGACCACCAACCGGCAAAAAACCAGAAGGCCGCCCCTGCCACCAGACTGAGCACCCCCGCCCAGAGAAATCGCCGCCAGGACCATTCACGCATAGCCAATTAACACCAAATGACGTTTATGTATTTTTAAAAGCAGCCTGGAGCGTTCTTGCACACAGACCTTATTACCAAGTTAAACCCCAAAGACATAAACAGTCTCAAACGCTATTCACACAAATCGGAGTAACTATTTCACACAGCACCAGAAGCACATGAAAAGCGTTTAAAAATTCGTTA
>JAJTBM010000149.1 GCA_021286885.1 Rhodocyclales bacterium | reverse complement strand
TACGGCGTAAATCAGGCCCATGCGGTGGGCAGAGGCCGAAGAAGGCAAGCCGGGCAAGGGCAAAGCTAAGGCAGGCATAGGCATCCGTAATCCAGTCATCAATCATTTCAATGCATTTGTCACAGCACCTCATTAAGCCATTTATCAGAAGTTTGTTAAATTGCTAATATTCGATTGAAGTATTCGACTGAGACGAAACCTAGTGAACTATGACCTGATCGACCTGAAACTCTTTGCTGCCATTGCCGAAGAGCGGAACCTGAGCCGGGGCGCAGCCCGGGTGCATCTGGCGCCCTCCTCGGCCAGTCACCGCCTGGCTCGGCTGGAATCCAACCTGCAAGCGGCACTCTTTGAACGACATGCCCGGGGCTTGCAATTGACGCGGGCCGGCGAGGCCTTGCTGGGCCACACCCGACGAATTTTCGCCAATCTCGAACAGATGCATGCGGACATCTCCCCCTTTGCCCGGGGGCTGTGGGCCCAGGTCAGCCTGTATGGCAACACCAACGCCATCAACTGCTTTCTCCCCGAAGACCTGGGCGGTTTTCTGGGCGCCCATCCCCAGGTGCGGGTGACCATGAAGGAAATGACCAGCCCGGAAATCTGCCGCAGCGTGATCCAAGGCGAGGCTGAAATCGGCGTGGTGGCGGGCGAGGTGCCCCAGGAGGCACTCACCGCCTTCCCCTACCGGCAGGACCGGATCGTGCTGGTGAGCACGCCCGACCACCCGGTGACGGCCCATGCCCGGGTGCGGATTGGCGAGGTGCTGGATCAGCCCTTCGTGATGCTGCACGCGGGCAGCGCCTTCCATACCGGGGTGATGAACGACGTGGCGGCGAGCGGCGGGCGGCTGGATGTGCGCATCGAGGTGCGCAGCTTCGAGGCGGTACTGCGCATGGCCAGCGCCGGAGTGGGCCTGGGGCTGGTGCCCCGCTCCACCACCGAGCGCATCCGCAGCGTGCGTCCGTTTGCGGTGGTGGATGTGGATGAGCCCTGGGCGGGGCGTGACCTCTCCATCATCGTGCGCCGGGACAGCCGCCTCTCGCCCCACGCCCAGGCGCTGGTGGATGCCCTGCGCCACGCCGACGGGGCGGCCTTGTCGCGTTCGGCACACGACGAGCAGGGCTCAAGTCTTTAAATTTCAGGGCCTTGGCGCTGCCTCGGGGTGAGGCGCAAATCTTGCAGGGGATGGGCATTCATTCCCTTTGCGGAGCAGGCCCATGAAATTGCAGCTGGACAAGCCCCACGTGGAAGCCCTGGTCGCGGCCTATCCGCGTCTGGCCTGGCTGAAGGAGCAACTGCGCTTCGGCTCCCGGGCGGAGCTGGGGCTGATGCAACTGGAGCCGGACGAAATGCGCCTGCTGGAAGTGCTGTTCGAGGCCGGCGGCCCCGGCCTGCGTGCCCAGGCGGCCCAGATCTCCACCCTGCGCCAGGCCCTGGGGGCCGACAGCCTGCGCTTCGAGGCCGAAGATCTGGAAATGCTGGTGCCCCACCTGGCCCGCCATCTGGCCGACGGGGCGATCCGGGGCTGGCTGTTCAGCACCCAGACGGCGGGCAAGCCCACCGCCTATGTGGTGACTCGGCTGGATTTCACCCCGGCGGTGAATGACGAGATCGGGAAGGTGCTGATCGAGCTTAAAGCCAACAGCCGGGGCAAGGTGATCACCACCTCCATCCGCATCCTGGCCCAGGATATTGCCAACCGCAGCGTGGGCGAAATCCTGGCCGCCAAGGGCTATGTGCGCGAAACCCCCGAACTGGTGGCCAGCTACGATGAAATGGCCGAGCGCTACTTTGACTGGCGCGCCCGTTACGGGGAACAGTTTTCCGGGCGGGGCACCGGGATCTTCGCTGAAAACCCCACCGCCACCCACCGGGATACGGACTGGTCACGCAAGGATGTGGTGATCCTGTCCTCCAGCGGCAACCCGGCCCGACTGGTGAACGACGAAGGCATCCTGAGCACCCGGGAGCTGACCCTGGCCACCACCGGCGACATCCTGGGGCCTTATCTGCGGCGGGCCTCCAAGAGCCTGCGCTTCCAGGCCGACAAGGAGGCCGAAGCATCCCGCGATGCGCTGCCGCCGGGGCTGTTCACCCAGCTGCCGGTGCATTTCTTCATTCTGATGTTCCACCTGGAGCTGCACCACTACCTGTGGGTGCATGTGGCGGACATGCAGCTGTACGCCTACAAGCCGGCCCTCAAGCAGAAGCTGATCCTGCCCGAGGAACAGACCGACCTGATCGACATCCTGACCGCCGAGATGGATCTGCTCACCGAAGATATTGTGGAGGGCAAATCCGGCGGCACCACGGTGCTGTGCGCCGGCCCCCCGGGGGTGGGCAAGACCCTCACCGCCGAGGTGTATTCGGAGATCATCCGGCGCCCCCTCTACCGGGTGCATTCGGGCCAGCTGGGGCTGAACGTGGGGGCCATGGAAACCACCCTCAAGGAGGTGCTGACCCGGGCCCAGCGCTGGGGCGCGGTGATGCTGATCGACGAGGCGGATGTATACATCAAGCGACGCGACGACAACATCACGATGAATGCCGTGGTGGGGGTGTTCCTGCGGGTGCTGGAATACTTCAACGGGCTGCTGTTTCTCACCACCAACCGGATCGACGACATCGACGAGGCGATTGTGTCGCGCTGCATTGCGCTCATCAAATACGCCCAGCCCGACGCGGAAGCCCGGAGGCGGATCTGGGGCGTGATGGCCGAACAGTTCGGGCTGGCCCTGGACGCGGGCACCATCACGCATCTGGTGCATACCTTCCCCGAAGCCAGCGGGCGGGACATCAAGGGGCTGGCCAAGCTGGTGGCCAAGTATTGCGCCCAGAAACACTGCCTGCCCGACCAGGAGGCCTTCCGGCGCTGCGCGATCTTCCGGGGGCTGGAGCCGGCCCATGCCCAAACCCATGCCCATGCAAGCGCCTGAGCCCACGCTGGCCGGCATCGCCGCCTGGGCCGCCAGGGCGGCGCTGGGGCCGACCGAGGTGGATTGCACCACCACGGTGATGCTCAAGATCCTGGACGGTAAATGCAAGATGGCGACCCAGGAGAAGGCCGTCATCGCCCTGCTCTACGATGCGCTGCGGGGGCTGCCGGAATCCCACGCCGGCACCCGCTTTGGCGCACCCATCCACGCCCTGATTGCCCGGGCCCGGGCGGGGATGGATGAAAGTCTGCGCGCCGAGGTGTACGAACAACGCCTGTATGCCGAAACCATGCTGGGCCGCCCCACCATGAAGGCCTACAAGGCGCGGCTACGCGGGGCGGGGGTGCTGGCCCCCGGGCGCACGGAGGATGACAGCACCTGAAGCAGGCTTACCCGATTTAGCAAAAATCCCAATAGCAAAAATTACGTAAACATTAATGCCGTTTGCGACTGTGGAATTTTTCGCGGCAGGACAAAAAAATATCATCCAATGCACATAAAGTAACGATTATTACGGTAGGCTTGCAGCATCAAGTACAGGCAAATCCCGGCTTTGCCCCAAAGGCACCGGAGGTAGGACATCATGGCTTTCCTGAACTGGCTGCGCCGCCCTGGCGAACAAGAAGATGCGGCAGATCTGGGGATCTCCCTGGAAGACGACGAGCAAGACAGCACGCCCGAGGCGGCGTCTGCCGGCGCCCGTCGCCCATCGGCCAACAAAGCCCCTGCGGGCCCCGACGATTACGATGCAGTCGCAGCCATCGAGGCCCACATCCGCTGGAAGGCCAAGCTGGAATCCCGCCTGTTTGGCACCAACAGCCGCCCGCTCGTGGCCGACCAGGTGTTCCGCGACAACCGCTGCCCCCTGGGGCGCTGGATCTACGCCCGGGGCTCCCTGCGCTTTGGCACCAGCAACACCTATGCCGACCTGAAGCGCTACAACGCCGAATTCCACCGCTACGCAGGCCAGGCCGTGCTGGCCTTCAACTCGGGCCAACGCGAAGAAGCCATCCACATGGTGACCACCGGCGAATACACCCGCGCCTCCACCCGAGTTCAGCAAACCCTCGCCCGGCTGTTTGCCGAGGCCGAGCAGCGTCAGCGACATTAATCCTTAATCCTG
This sequence comes from Rhodocyclales bacterium, assembly GCA_021286885.1. GTDB lineage: Bacteria > Pseudomonadota > Gammaproteobacteria > Burkholderiales > Rhodocyclaceae > Zoogloea. The sequence continues at coordinate 3,140 of JAJTBM010000149.1, read as the reverse complement.
CAGGCCCGATCTGCAGGCCCAATCAAAACGCCCCTGGGCTAGCGGGGGCGTTTTCGTTCAGCTTAGTGGTGGTGATGGTGCTCCATCCCGCCGCCCATGGGGCCCTGCCCTTGGGCCTGGGCCAGATCCCGTACGTCGGCCTTCAGTTCCACGCTTTCCAGCTTCTTGTCCTTGCCCTCGACCTTGAGGGTGAGGGGCACCTGTTCGCCCTTGGTGAGGGGCTTTTTCAGATCCATCAGCATGATGTGGTAGCTGCCGGGCTTGAGTTCCAGGGGCTTGCCCGGCTCCACGGCCAGGCGGCCCACCGGACGCATGTGCATCATGCCCCCGTCCATGTTCATTTCGTGGACTTCCACCACCCCGGCCACCGGGCTGGCGGCGCCCACCAGGGTTACACCGCCCTTGCTGCTCAGTTGCATGAAAGCGCCGGTGGCTTTCTGGGCCGGCACAGTGCCGCGCACCCAGGCATCCTTGATTTCCAGGTCGGCGGCATGGGCGGCGCCCAGGGCGGACATCAGCAGGGCGGCAATGGCAAGCTTCTTCATGAGGGGGGCTCCGGGTGAATGCAAAATAAAAAGCGGGTTTGCAGAATCAAAAATCCTGCATTGCAGAACGGGGCGCAGCTTAACCCGCCCCCTACCCCGGGCGCCAAGCAGAAGCGGCAGGGTGCGACGCTTTGTCGCAGCCACCCCCCAGGCCGCACTAAGACCAGGTGACGGTGGCGGCGAGCAGGTAGCCGGCCCCATATACGGTCTTGATCAGGCGGGCGTGCTGGGGGTTTTCTTCAAAGCGGCGGCGCAGGCGGGAGATGCGCAGGTCGATGCTGCGATCCAGGGCCGATACATCGCGCCCGCCCAGGAGCTGTTCGCGGGTCAGGATGTGGTTGGGGTGGGCGAGCAGTACCGAGAGCAGCTGGGCTTCGGCGGTGCTGAGGGTGTCTTGCTGGCCGCCGGGGCTGGTGAGGGTGTTGCTGCCGGGCTCGAAGCGCCAGCCGGCAAACTCGGCAACCCGCAGGGTCGGATCGGCGGCGGGGGCCACCACGCCCGGGTAGCGGCGCAGGATGGAGCGGGCCCGGGCGATCAACTCCCGGGGCTCAAAGGGCTTGACCACGTAGTCGTCGGCCCCCAATTCGAGGCCCATCACCCGGTCGTATACATCGCTGCGCCCGGTCACGATGAGCAGGCCGCAACTGTGCTTGCCGCGCAGTTGCTGGAGCACGGCCATGCCGTCCATGTCGGGCAGGCCCAGATCTAGGATCACCAGCTCGGGCACCTGCTGGCGCAGGCCGTTGAAGAAGGCTTCGGCGGTGCGGAACAGCTCGGTGCGGTAGCCGAATTTTTCGAGGGTGTCGGCGATCAGACGGGCAATCGCGGGCTCGTCTTCGACCACGTAAATGAGTTCGGGGGTGCGGGTGGGCTGCATGACCGGGCAAGCTTCGCTCAAGCCGCCCAGGGACGCAAGGCCGCAAACAGCTTTTCCCGGGTGAAGGGCTTGACCAGCAGGGGCAGATCCCGCTCCTCTTCGGGGCGCGCACCGCCGGGCTGTACATAGCCGCTCATCAGCACCACCGGCAAGCCGGGGCGGAAACGGCGCACAAAGCGGGCCAGGGCCCGGCCATCCATGGCGCCGGGCATCACCACATCCGAGATCACCAACCCGATGGCGGGAATGTTTTCGACCAGATCGGCGGCCTCGGCGCCGTTTTCGGCCTCCACCACCACGCAGCCCAGCTCGGCCAGCTGCATGCGCACCACCGTGCGCACATCGGCATCATCCTCGGCCAGCAGCACCAGCTTGCCCGCCAGGGGCAGCTGACCCGCTGCGCTCAGGGCGGCCATGCCATCTTCGTCTTCGGGCTCGGGCTCCGGCAGGTGGGGCAGCAAGAGGGCCACCGTGGTGCCCCGGGCCTGGCGGCTGCGAATGCGCACCCCGCCGCCCGACTGCTTCACAAAGCCATACACCATCGACATCCCCAGCCCACTCCCCATCCCAAACTGCTTGGTGGTGAAGAAGGGCTCAAACACCCGGGCCAGGGTGCTGCCATCCATGCCCATGCCGTTGTCGGATACGGCGATCTGCACATAATCGCCGGGGGGCACCTCCAGGTCGGCGGCGGCGTGCACGCTGAGGGTTTCGAGCGATGATTCAATACGCAGCTCGCCCCCGTTGGGCATCGCATCGCGGGCGTTGAGGGCGAGGTTGAGCAAGGCGTTTTCGAGCTGGTGGGCATCCACCATGGCCCGCAGCAGGGGCTCGCGACTGGCGGTACTCACCGCGATGGTGCCGGGCAGGGAGCGGCGGAACAGCTTGGACATGCCCAGAATCAGCTCGTTGACCTCCACCGGGCGGGGCTCCAGGGGCTGGCGCCGGGCAAAGCCCAGGAGCCGCCGGATCAGCTCGGCGCCCCGGTTGGCGGCCTGGATGGCGGGCTCCACGTAGTTTTCGGTAAGAGGGTCGTCGGGCCGGCTCTCCTTGAGGGCGGCCAGGTTGCCGATCACCACCGTGAGCATGTTGTTGAAATCGTGGGCGAGGCCCCCGGTGAGCTGGCCAATGGCCTCCATCTTCTGGGCCTGGGCCAGGGCGGCCTGGGTGTGGCGCTGCTCGGTCACGTCCATGGAGTGCACGTAGCAACCGCGCACCTGCCCATCGGGGCCCACATCCGGCACCAGGGTGCTGCGCGCATGGGCCGGGTTGCCGTCCCGCCCGGTGAGGCTGTATTCGTAGGTGAGCTGCTCTCCGTTCAGGGCACGCTGGACGTGGGACGCGACGATGTCGAACACCTCGGGGCCGACCACATCGCGGATCAGCCGCCCTTCGACTTCGGCAGCTGTCCAACCGAACCATTCGGCGTAACCTTTGTTGGCATAGCGGAAAACCCAGTTACGATCGAAGTAGGCAATCGCAGCGGGTATGGCGTCGGTAATCTCGCGCAGGCGCCATTCACTCCTGCGGCCGCCCGGCCCTTGCAAATCCTGGGTTTGCATCCCTGTCATCCCTGTCATCCGGTTTTGTTTGCTGGCAACCGGAGGCGATTGTAGCCAGCCCCAAGGAGGCCCTGAACCCACGACAAGATTCAGTACATTTCAACGAAAGTTCTGACAAGTTTGTTTGCGAAGCTTACGCCTGCGTTGCTCTGTGAT